>DATMVH010000288.1:0-5420 GCA_035563395.1 Solirubrobacteraceae bacterium | reverse complement strand
GCGCCCGCCGCGCCGGCGCGCTCGGCGCGCGCCGGCGGCGGCGCAGGGGCGCCGACCCCCGTGGAGGAGGGCGCCGTGCCCATCAGCCGTCCCGACCGTGCGTGCTCGCGGAGCCGGCCACTAGTTGGCTCCGAGCTCCTGGTCGTACTCGTCCCAGTCGGCCTGCGTGCGCTCGACGACCTCCTGCGGCGTGATCCGGCCGGCGAGCATCTCCTGGAAGGACTGGCCCATGGTCTGCAGCATGGTCGGCGAGGACCAGTCGGGATACAGCGTCAGCCCGCCGTCCTCCACGAGCTGCTGCCAGCCCTCCATGACCTGTCGCCCGAGCGGGTCGGCCGGCTCCGCGGTGGCGTCCGTCGCCGCCGGCACCTGCTGGGTGGCGACGAGCGCCGGCGCGGCCGACGGGCCGGTCAGGGCGTCGATGTAGGCCGCCGCGAGGTCGGGCTGCTTGGACTTGGCGGAGATGTGCAGCGGCGTGCTGGTCGAGCCGATCGCGACCATCTGGCCGCTCTCGCCGGGAGGCATGTTGAAGAAGCCCGCGTTGCGGCCGAGGCCCTCCTTGGCGATGCTCGCGTTCCAGTTGCCGCCGAGCATCAGGGCGCCGTTGCCGCGCCCGAAGGCCGCGGCCGCCTCGGCGTCGTTGCGGGCGTTGAACGCGTCGCCCTGCCCGAGGTAGCCCTTGTCCGCCCACTCCTTGAGCTTCTGCAGCGAGCGCAGGTTCCCCGGGGTGTCGAACGTGGCGCCCGGCTTGTGGAAGATCCAGTCGCGCACGTCCTGCGCGGGCGTGTAGGCGCCCTGGATCATGCCCCAGAGGTGGATCGCGCCGTACTGGTCCTTGTTGCCGAGCGCGATCACCGGCTCGTCGGCGGGCAGGGACCGGCGCAGCGTGGCGAGCGCCTTGTCGAAGTCGTCGAAGGTGCGCAGCTGCGCCGGGTCCACGCCGGCCTCGCGCAGCTTCGCCATGTTGGCGAAGACGCCCGTCGACTGGCCGGTCTGGGCGACGCCCCACAGCGTCCCCTCGCCGAACGTCCTTCCGTCCTCGGACCAGGTGAACTGCTGCATCGTCTCGGGCGTGTAGGACTGGTCCCAGCCGTAGGCCTTCGCGTACTCGTCGAGCGGCAGGATGAGCCCCGCCTTCACGAGCTCGCCGTCGAGCTGGTAGCCCTGGTTGCCCGCGAACACGTCCGGCGGGTTGTCGCTCGCGGCGGCGAGCTTCGCCTGCTTGATCCAGCTCGAGAAGTCGCGGAACGAGATCTCGACGTTCACGTTCGGGTACTTGGCCTCGAACTGCCGCGTGAGCCGCTGGATCGCCTCGCGCGGCCCGCCCGAGCCCTCGGAGGAGACGACGCGCAGCGTGACGGGCCCGAGGTCCTCGAACCCGTCCGTCTTGACCTGCTCAGCCGGAGTTCCGCCCGCCTGCTCGTTCGGCCTGTCCTCCCCCGGCGTCCCGCCGCAGGCGGCGATGAAGATCGCCAGCACGGCCCCCAGCGCCGCGCTGACCCGGCGCTTCGTCATGGATCCCCTCCCTGTTCCTTTGCTGGGCGCGGCGCATGAGCGTCGCTTGAAATCGGTAGCGGTCGGCCCGGTATACGGTCCGGCCCAGGTCGATGATGCGCCCGTCGTCCCCGATCGCCGACGTGATCGCGAGCAGGACCGGCGCACCCGGCGCCACGTCGAGGAGCTCCGCCTCCGGCGCGTCGGCCGCGCGCGCCTCCAGCTCGTAGTCGGCGCGCACGGGCGCATGGCCGCCGCGCTCGAGCGCGTCGTACAGCGAGTCCGTCGTGAAGTCCAGCTCCGCGGGGGCGGGCAGGAACCGCAGCGGGATGCGGTTGTGGTCGATGGAGATCGGCAGCCCGTCGAGCATGCGCAGGCGCTCGAGCTCGAAGAGCTCCGCCCCCGGGGCGATGCCGAAGGCCTCGGCCTCGTCGATCGTCGCCGGCCGCGTCGCGCTCCCCAGCACGCGCGCGGTCGCGGTGAGCCCGCGGGAGCGCCCGAGCTCCGACAGGCTCACGAGCGTGTTCGGCGGCTCCACCAGCGCCGCGCCGGAGACGTACGTCCCGCGGCCGCGGGACTCCACCAGCCCGTCGGCCGTCAGCTCCTCGATCGCGCGCCGCACGGTGGCCCGGCTCACGCCGAGCTCGTCGCAGAACCACCGCTCGGACGGGAGCCGGTCGCCCGGGCCGAGCGCGCCGCTCTCGATCTCGTGGACGATCTCCCGGTAGACCCGGTGGTAGAGCGGGCGTGAGGCGTCCGTGATCGGCATCGAGGGACGCGACTCTTTCAGTCCAGTCCGCCCGATGTCAAGCATTGGTCCCTTCCGGTTCCTCATGGTACGTTCCGGTCCATGCGGTTCCTGCACACCGGCTTGTGGGCGGACGTCCGCGAGCTCCCGGCCGCGCTCGGCCAGACCGTCGCCGTCGCGGACGGCGTCGCGGCGGCCGCGGACCTCCTCGGCACCCGCGGTGCCGAGCGCATCGTGGCCACGGGCAACGGCGCGGCATACTACGTCGCCCACGCGCTGTGGCTCGCCTCGCTCGAGAGCGCGCCCGGCGGCCCGCCGATCGTCGCGGTCCCCTGCGGCGTCGCGGCCCGCGCGGCGTTCCGCTGGCAGCCGGGGGACGCGGTGCTCGCCGTGTCGTCCTCGGGGGAGTTCCGCGACGTCGTGGAGATCGCCCGCGGCGCCGGCTCGCGGCCGTGCGTGGCCATCACCGCCCGGGAGCAGTCCTCGCTGGCGGCGGCGGCCGACGCGGTGGTGCTCCAGCACGTGGCCTCGCAGCGCGCGGTGACCCACACGCAGGCGCTCGCCGGCGCCTATGCGTGCGGCCTCGGGCTGTGGGCGGCGGTGACGGGGGACGAGGACCTCGAGCGCGTCGTCGGCGAGGCGACGGAGGCGGCGGCCCGCGCGGTGCCCGAGGCGGAGGCGTGGGCGCGCGAGGAGCTCGGCGGACTCGACCGGCCGGGGGCGGCGGTCGCGGTCGGCGGCGGCCCGGCGTGGGCGGCGGCGCTCGAGGTCGCGCTGATGCTCAAGGAGATCGCGCGCATCCCGGCGGAGGGCGTCGAGACGCGCGAGGGCGCGACGTCCGCGATGTTCGGGCTGGACCGCGGCCACCTCATGGTCTCGCTCGACCCGCCCGGCGACCCGCTCGGGGAGGAAGCCGAGCGCATGTGCGCCGCGGCCGGCGCGGCGACGCTGCGGCTGCCCGGCGCCCCGGACGCGGACGCCCGGCTGGCCCTCATCACCACGCTGCCGGCGGCCGCCGCGCTGGCCGCCCAGCTCGCACTGGACGCGGGGCACGACGTCGACCGGCCGGCCTGGACCGACGCCTACTACGCGACCGCGCGGAGCGCCCGGTGACCGTCCGGCTCGGCGTCGTGGGCTGCGGCAGCGTCTTCTGGACGCCGTACATGAGCCTCATCGAGCGGCTGCGGGCGCAGGGCCGCGTGGACGTCACCGCCGTCTTCGACGCCGACCCCGGCAAGCACCGGCTGGCGGCCGACCGGCTCGACCTCGATGCGGACCTGGCCGAGGACACGGACGTCTGCGAGCACTCGGACGTCGACGCGGTGCTCGTCCTCACGAGCATGCCCGAGCACGGCCGCCTGGCCCGCGCCGCGCTGGAGGCGGGCAAGCACGTGCTCGTGGAGAAGCCCGTCGCGACCTCGCTGGAGGAGGCGGCGTCCGTGCTCGCGGCCGCCGAGGGCTCCCCGGGCCATCTCGTCTGCGCCCCCCACGTCCTGCTGTCGCCGACCTACCGGGCGATGCACGCGCGCGTGCGCGCAGGGCAGATCGGGGCGCTGCTGAGCGCCCGCGCGCGCTACGGCTGGGCCGGGCCCGACTGGAGCCGCTGGTTCTACGAGCCCGGCGGCGGCGCGCTGTTCGACCTCGGGGTCTACAACGTCACGAGCCTGTGCGGCTTCTTCGGCCCGGCCCGGCGCGTGACGGCGATGACCGGGGTGGCCATCCCTGAACGCGTGGTGGAGGGGGAGACCATCCACGTTCGGGCCGAGGACAACGCTCACGTCTTGATCGACTTCGGCGGCGCGCGCTTCGCCGTGGTCACCACCGGCTTCACGATGCAGAACTACCGGTCGCCGTGCATCGAGCTCTACGGCGGCGACGGCGTGTTGCAGATGCTCGGCGACGACTGGGCGCCCGAGGGCTACGAGCTGTGGCGCAACGGCACGGGCGCGTGGGAGCTGCACCCGGAGTCCGATCCCGCCTGGCCGTGGACGGACGGGCTGCGCCACCTCGTCGACTGCATCGAGACCGGGGAGCCGCCGGTCACGCGTCCCGAGCACGCCTACCACGCGCTCGAGATCATGCTGGCCGCGCAGGCGGCGGGCGCCGACGGCCGGGCCCGGACGATCTCGAGCCCGTTCCCGGCGCCGGACCTCGCGCGGCTCGCGCCCGCGGGCCGGCCGGAGCGCGTGCACGACCCCCGGAGCGCGGTATGAGCCTCGTCGAGCGGCCGGCGCCGCCGGCATCGTCGCCGCGGCCCGACTTCGACGGCCCGGCGCTCGTCCGCCGCGCCGACGTCACGCGGCACGTGTGGGGCGACCCGGCCGCGGGCGAGGTGTTCGACTGGATCTACGCGTCGACGGAGCGCGTCCACATGCTCGTCTTCGGGCTGCCGCCCGGCGGCGGCTTCCGCCATTCCGAGGACTACCGGACGATCTTCGCCGCCGACGAGGTGCTGACCGTGCTCGAGGGCACGCTCGTGATCGCCGACCCCGAGACGGGCGAGGTGCAGAAGGCGGCCGTGGGGGAGAGCGTCTTCTTCCGGCGCGACACCTGGCACCACGCCTTCGCGCTCGGGCCCGGGCCGCTGCGCGTGCTGGAGCTCTTCGCGCCGCCGCCGGCCGCCGGGGCGTCGAGCGCCTACGCGCGCCGCCAGCCCTTCCTCGCCGAGTCGCGCTACGCCGACGACGGCGTGCTCGGGCGCCTGCCCGCGGCGGCGCCCGCGCCGCCGCGGCTCCGCGTGCTGCGCGCCGCGGACGTCGTCTGGCGGCGCGACCTCGGTGTGCTCTGCGGCATCCTCGCCAGCACGGAGCACCTCACGGTGGCGACGCTCGAGGTCGGTCCGGGGGAGGTCGCCGCGCTCCACGAGCACGGCGGCGACGAGGTGCTGATGGCGCTCGACGGGGCGCTCTGGGTCCGGGCCTGGTGGGACGGCGGCGTGCACGTCTTCGAGCTCGAACCCGAGGACGTCTGCTACCTGCCGGCGGGCGCCCGCCACGAGTACCGCAACGCGGGCGGCCGGACGGCGCGCGCGATCTGCGGGATCGCGCCGCGCTACCTGCCGTGACCGTCGCCGTCGGCGTGGACGTCGGCGCCACGAAGATCGCCGCCGCGCGCGTGGACGTCGACGGCGGCGCGGTGCTCGACGCCCGCCGCGTCCCGACGGCGCCCGCGCGCGGCG
>DATMVH010000287.1:0-3118 GCA_035563395.1 Solirubrobacteraceae bacterium | reverse complement strand
GCCGCGGGCGCCGCCGCCGAGCGCGCCGCCCGGAACCGGATGCTCGCTGCGACGCGGCGACACGTCGCCGCGCCGTCGCCTCATGTCGCGGCCGCGAGGACGGTGTCGACCGCGACGTCGAGCGCCTCGTCGCGGTTGCGGGTCTTCACGTCGTCCACGGCGGTCACGTCGGGCCGGATACCCGCTCCCTGCCGCACGCCACCGCCGCCGAGGTTGCGCCCGTCCGGCGTGAAGTACTCGCCGACCGTGATGTCCAGCGCGCCGCCGTTCGACAGGCGCCGGATCTCCTGGAATACGCCCTTGCCGAACGTCCGCGTCCCGACCACACGGGCGCGGTCGCGGTCCTGCAGCGCCCCGGTGACGATCTCCGACGCCGATGCGGACGCGCGGTCGACGAGCACCACCACGGGGATCTTCGAGTCGATCGACGTCCCCGTGGCCTCGAACACCCGCCGGGGGCGGGAGCGGCCCCTGGTGGACACGATCGTGCCCTCGGGGATGAAGATGCTCGACACGAGGACCGCCTCGTTGAGCAGCCCGCCGCCGTTGTGGCGGAGGTCCAGCACGACGCCCTCCGCGCCGCGCTCGAGCAGGCGGTCGACGGCGGCGCGCACCTCGCCGTGCGCGCCCGAGGTGAACGAGCTGAGGCGGACGTGCGCGACCTTCGTGCCGCCCGAGCGGCGCATCTCGGCCTCGACCACCGGGACGTCCACGCGCGCGCGCCGCAGGCGCACGGTCCGCGGCTCCTCGCCCGGGCTCACGACCGTCAGCGTCACCTGCGTGCCCGCCCGGCCCTTGATTCGCGTGGTGGCCTCTTCCGTCGAGCGCCCGGCGATCGAGCGCCCGTCGACGGACGTGATGAGGTCGCCGGCCTTCACGCCGCCGCGCTGCGCCGGCGAGCCGTCGAAGACGCTGACCACGCGCAGGCCGCGCGGCACCTCCTCCACGTTCATCCCGACGCCCTCGAACGCGCCCTCCGTCGCCTCCCGGAAGTCCTTGTACGCCTGCGGGTCGAAGTAGTGCGAGAAGCGGTCGCCGAGCGAGTCGACCGTCGCCTCGAGGCCCGTGTCGACGAGCTTGTCGCGGTCCACGGCGCGGTAGTAGTTGTCGGCGACGACGTCGAGCGCCTCCTCGTAGAGGCGGCCGTCCGAGTCCGCGACGAGCGGGCCGCGGACGAAGCCCGGCAGGTAGTCCGGATGCCCGCCGAGCCAGATGCCCGTCGCCAGCACGAGCGGGACGAGCAGCGCCGGCAGCGGCTTGACGGAGCGAAGACGGCGCATCACGGACCCGAACGGTAGAACCGGTCCGTAAACGCGGTCTCTAGACGCGCAGGAACCGGCGCAGCGACAGGCCCGACCCGAGCGCCGAGACGCCCACGGACGCGCCGAGCAGCACCGCGATCAGCAGCGGGAAGTTCATCGTCTCCGGCGCCGCGATGAGCGCGAAGTCGGCCGCCAGCGGATCGACGAGCGCGACCTTCACAACGCCGAGCAGCGAGACCGCCAGCACGCCGCCGAGCGCGCCGACGAGCATCCCCTCGATCACGAACGGCCAGCGGATGAACCAGTCCGTCGCCCCGACGAGCTTCATCACCTCGACCTCGCGGCGCCGTGCGTAGAGCGAGAGGCGGATCGTGTTGGCCACGAGCAGGAGCGAGGCGAGCACCAGCAGCGCCGCGAGCAGCGCCATCGTGAGCTTCACCACGTGGGTGGCGGAGAGGATCTTGTCCGTGTCGTCCTCGCGGTTGCGGACCTCGTCGATCGCGGGGTCGACCACCGTGCGCGCGCCGGACGGCGCGACGGGCGACAGCGCGTCGCGGACCGTGCCGATGTCGTCCGGGCGCGCCGGGGTGACGCGGAACGTGTCCGGGAGCGGGTTGACGCCGAGCAGGTCGTAGGCCTCGGGATTGCGGCGCCGCTCCTCCCGGTAGGCCGCCTCCTTGGAGATGAACTGCACGCGCCCGACGCCCGGGGTCTCGTTGGCGATGATGTTGCGCACGCGCTCGATGTCGCGCTCCGTGGCGCCGGCCTTCATGTAGACGTCGGCGACGACCTTCGCGCGGATCTCGTTGGCGCCGGACGTGGTCGCCTGCACCACGGGGATGAAGACGCCGAGGACGAGCACCGTGACCAGCACGGTGGCCATCGCCGCGAAGGACGGCACCGCGTTGCGGCGCAGCGCCCGCAGCGCCTCGCGCAGGAAGAACCCGAACCTCACGGCTCGAGCTCCGGGTCGTCGCCCTCGAGCGGCTCGTCGCGCATCAGCGCCGCGAACTCCCGCGTGGTCTCCGTGCCGGCGTAGCGGCCCGCGCGCTCGTCGCGCACGATCGTCCCGCGCGACACCTCGATCACCCGGCGGCGCATGCGGTCGACCATGGCGTTGTCGTGCGTCGCCACGACCACGGTCGTGCCCGTGCGGTTGATCCGGTAGAGCAGCTGCATGATGCCCACCGAGGTCTCCGGGTCGAGGTTCCCGGTCGGCTCGTCGGCCAGCAGCAGCGGCGGGTGGTTGACGAACGCGCGCGCGACGGACACGCGCTGCTGCTCGCCGCCCGAGAGCTGGTCCGGGTAGTTGTGGAGCTTGGTCGACAGTCCGGTGAGCCGCAGGATGTCGGGCACCTTGTGCCGGATCTCGCGGCGCGTGCCGCCGGTCACCTGCAGCGCGTAGGCGACGTTGTCGTGCACCGTGCGGTTCGGGAGCAGCTTGAAGTCCTGAAAGACCACGCCGACGTTGCGCCGGTAGTACGGGACGCGCTTGCGCGTGATGCCGGCGAGGTCGCGTCCGGCGACCCGGATCGTCCCGGACGTCGGCTCGATCTCCTTGATGAGCAGCCGGATCGTGGTCGACTTGCCCGAGCCGCTCGCGCCGACGACGAACACGAACTCGCCCGGATGGACGGCGAACGAGGCGTCGATCAGCCCCATGTCGCCGCTGTCGTATCGCTTGGTCACGGCATCGAACTCGATGACCGCCGGCGTCGTCGACAGGCCCGTCAGGCGCAGGATGTCCGGCACCTTGTCGCGGATCTCGCGCCGGCCGCCGCCGGTGACCTGGAGCGCGTAGGCGACGTTGTCGTGGACCGTGCGCGACGGCAGCAGCTTGTAGTCCTGGAACACCG
>DATMVH010000286.1:0-5284 GCA_035563395.1 Solirubrobacteraceae bacterium | reverse complement strand
GAGGCGCGGCGGGAGATCGCACCCGCCGCGGCGACCACCGCGCGGGCGTACTCCGCGCGCCCGTGGCGCCAGCGGTGCCCCGGCGCCGTCAGCGCGACGGCGGCGACGACGCCGCCGGACGCGTCGGCGACCGGCGCGGCGACGGCGAACGTCGCCGGGTCGGACTCCCGCTGGTCGAAGGCGAACCCGCGCCCGCGGATTCCGGCGAGCTCGCGGCGCAGTTCCGGCGCGGCGACGATCGTGTGCGGAGTCAGGCGGACGAAGCCGTCGCGCTCGAGCAGGCTCGTCAGCTCGCTCGCCGGCCGACCTGCCAGCAGCACCTTGCCCGTGGCCGTGCAGTGCGCCGCCAGGCCGGCGCCCAGTGGCGGCGCGGGCACGGCGTCGCGCCGGCGCCCGCCGGACGAGCCGATGCAGAACGCGCCGTCCTCCCGCCACACCGCGAGGTGGATCGTCTCGCCGTATCGGAGGGCGAGCGCGTCCATCGCCGGCGCGGCCTGCTGGCGCAGCGCGCTCGTGTCCAGCGCGATCGAGCTGAGCGCGAGCACGCGCCAGCCGAGCCGGTAGCGGCCGGAGCGCACGCGCTCGAGCAGCCCGATGCCGCTGAGGCTGACGAGCAGGGCGTGCGCCTGCGACTTCGCGATCCCGAGCTCGGCGGCGACCGCGGTCGCCCCCCACTCCGGGCGCTCGGCCGAGAAGAGGTCGAGCACGAGCCCGGCGCGCGTCACCGTCTGCAGCATCGCGCCTCCCCCACCGTCACGCGGCCGCGCTCGTGCTCGACCGGACGACCAGCCGCGAGTCGACCGTGGCCGACGGCGGGCGCTCGCCCGTGGCGATCTGCGCCAGCAGCAGCTCGACGCTGCGGCGGCCGACCGCGTCGAAGTCCTGGTGCACGGTGGTCAGCGGCGGCAGGAGGTACGGCGCCTCCGGGATGTCGTCGAAGCCGACGACGCTGACCGCCTCGGGGACCGGCCGGCCGGACTCGTGCAGCGCGCGCAAGAGGCCGAGCGCCATCTGGTCGTTGGCCGCGAACACCGCCGTGACGGCCTCTCGGCGGGCGAGCCGGCGACCGAGCTCGTAGCCCGACGCGGGGCTCCAGTCGCCGGTGAGCGGCGGCGGGACGTCCGCGCCGGCGGCCTCGAGCGCCGAGCGCCAGCCGGCGACCCGCTGCTCGGCCTCCGGCCAGTCCTGCGGGCCCGCGATGTGCCACACGGTGAGGTGGCCGAGGTCGAGCAGGTGCCGCGTCGCCTCCGCCGCGCCGGCCACCTGGTCGACGCGGACGACCGGAGCCGCGTCGCCCGCGCCCGCCTCGGCGGCGACGACGGGCAGGCCCGCGGGCAGCTCCTCGAACGCGGGCGCGGCCGACGACTGCGGCGCGATCAGCACGATCGCGTCGACGGCCTGGGCGCGCAGGCGCTCGACGGCGCTGCGGACGGACGCCCGGTCGAGCGACCGCACGCTCACGATGCTGACGAAGTAGCCCGCGTCGTGGGCCGCGCGCTCGACGCCGAGCAGCGTCGAGGCCGGCCCGTAGAGCGTCGTGTCGAAGGTCACCACGCCGAGCGTCATCGACCGGCCGGTGACGAGCGCGCGGGCGACGGGGTTCGGCCGGTAGTCGAGCTGCTCCATCGCCGCGACGACGCGCGAGCGGGTCTGCGGGCGGACCTGCGGCGAGCCGTGGATGACGCGCGAGACCGTCTGGTGCGAGACGCCGGCGAGCTGCGCGACGTCGGCCATCACGGCGGTCCGCCGGCGCGGCTCGGCGGTCGCTGGATCGAGTGTCGCGCGGCGTCCCATCGGTCTCCCCCGGACCGGCGGCGCCTGCGTCCGGGGGCCCGCCGGAGCACCGGATGTTAGCGCTCACATGGCGATTCGCGCAATCACGCTCGGCGCACGCCGAGCACGTGCCGCTCGAGCCACGCGTTGCGAAACGCCCCGCGCGGGTCCAGCCGCTCCGCGAGCGCGGTGAAGTCGGCGTGCCGCGCGTAGAGCGGGGCGATCCGCTCGGCCTCCGCGAGGAAGACCTTGCCCCAGTGCGGTCGTGCCTCGAACGGCGCGAGCGCCGCCTCGACGTCGGCCAGGGCCCGCTCCACCGCCGCCTGGTCGGGCTTCCACGTGAAGTGGATGCCGATCGTGTCCTGCTCGTACTGCGGGCTCATCCACAGCGAGTCGGCCGCCATCGTGCGGATCTCGCACATGTGGATGAGCGGCTGCACGAGGTCGCGCAGGGCGAGCACCGCCTGGACCGCGGGGACGGCGTGGCGGCGCGGAACGAGGAACTCCGACTGGATCTCCTCCCCGCTGCTCGGCGTGAAGCCGACGCGGAACGTCGACAGGCGGTCCGACCACGGCCCGGGAACGCCGAGCTGCGGCGTGGTGTGGATGGGGTCGAGCCCCACCAGCGGGTGCCGGTCCGCCGTCGCGGCCGGGGCGCCGAAGAGGTCGCTCAGGACCTCCTCGGGCTCCTCGGTCACGCGGCTCTTGACCCACACCTGGTGCGTCGCGTCGCCCCAGCGGGTGAACACGCTGACGCTGTAGCCGCTGCCTGTGATCGCGTCGAAGTGCTCGAACAGCGCCTCCCAGGGCAGATCGTCGTAGACGCGCTGGCGCACGGTGTAGGCGGGCTCGACGTCGAGGCTCAGGCGCGTGACGGCGCCGAGCGCGCCGAGGCCGACGACCATCCCGTCGAACTCGGCGTCGCCGCGGGCGGCGCGGACGATGTCGCCCTCGGACGTCACGAGCTCGATCGCGGCCACCGCCGTCGCGAGGTTGCCGGCCGCGTCCCCGGAGCCGTGCGTGGCCGTCGCCACCGCGCCGGCCACGGAGATGTGCGGCAGCGACGCGAGGTTGTGCAGCGCGACGCCCTCGGCGTCCAGCGCGGCGGCCAGCTCGCCGTAGCGGATCGCGCCGCCGCACGACACCGTGCCGGCCGTCCGGTCGACGTGGACCCCGGCGGGCAGGCCGTCCAGCGAGACGAGCTCGTCCGAGTCGGCGATGCCGTTGAAGGAGTGGCGCGAGCCGAGGACCCGCAGCCGCGGCGCGGCGGCGACGATCTCCTGCAGCTCTTCCAGCGACTGCGGCCGGTGGAGCCGCGTCGCGCCGTAGACGTAGTTGCCGGCCCAGTTGCGCTCGTTCACGGGCGCGCAGGCTAGTTCAAGTCGCCCGCGCCTCGAGCCGCGCGCGGTAGCGGCGCATGGTCGCGGCGGCGAAGTCGCCGTGGGTCCGGCGCCGCAGGGCCGGGACGAGCTCGTGGTGATACGGGCTGGACAGGCTCTCCGCGTGGCCGATCACGTTCGCGGTGGCGATGCCGAGCTCGTCCTGCAGCCAGCGGGTGAGCCGGAGCGAGGCGCGCAGCTGCCGGCGGTTGCCCATCACACCCGCGTCGGAGACGCCGACGTGCTCGATCCCGATCGCGACGTGGTTGAGGCCGATGGTGTGGCGGCAGCGCAGGCGGAGCGCGACGAGCTGGGTGATGGTCCCGTTCGTGTCGATCAGGAAGTGCGCGCACACGCCGGGCCGCTCGTGGAGCTCGGGATCCGGGGCGTTGCTCGCGAACGTGTTCCACGCCGAGTCGAAGGACATGGACGCCGTGTAGTGCTCGACGATGACCTTCGGGTCGCGGAGGCGCGCGGTGTCGTCGCCGTAGTGGCGGCGGCTGTAGGCGCGCATCTGGCGCCGGCGATCGGGGCCGAAGGGGATCGGGCGCCACTCGATCGGGGGTCGCGGGGCGACCGCCGCGAGCGTCCTCGCGCGCGACGCGACCGCCAGCACGGCGCCGGCGTGCCGCCGCGCGGCCGCCGCCGGCAGCGGCCCCGCCGCCAGCTCCACGACGAAGGCCGTCGTTCCGGGGAACGTGTGGTTCTGCCACGACGTCGCCGTCCCGCGGTAGCGCGGCAGGACGCGTGCCGGCAGCCCCGTGCGGCGGCCGTAGGCGCGGATGAGCCGGGCGTCCGCGCCGGGCACGAGCGTCACGAGCCGCAGCGCCTGGTGGTACCAGACCGAGACGTCCGGCCGCTCGCGGCGGATCAGCCGGCGCAGCGCCCGTGTCTCCGGCTCGCTCGCCGGCGCGCGACCCGGATGGTAGGTGTCGAACGGCCGGCCGCCGCCGCGCCAGCGGTACGGGAAGTTCCGGTTGAGGTCCACCCCGCGCGCGTTCTGCCGGGTGCCGCGCGCGACGCCGTCCGGGTTCGCCGTGCGCACGAGCAGGAGCCGGACGCCGGGCGGGACGGCGGTCCGCCGCAGCTGCCGCACCACCGCGTGCCCGGCGGGCTCCGTTCCGTGGATGGAGCCGACGACGAGCACCGTGGTCGCGCCGGCCGGATCGCCGAGCCGCTCCAGCGCGATGGGGCGGCCCTCGGCCGAGGAGCCGATCCGCTCCGCCGCCGCGGCAGCCGGCGGGGCGGCGGCGCCGAGCGCGACGACGGCGAGCACTGCGGCGAGGGTGCGCATCGCGCCGCAAGTTTGGCGGACGGCACGCGTTTGCAGCTCTCGAGGGCCGCCAGGGCCCACGAGGGGGAGGCCGGCCGATACGGGGGTACGGCCGGCCTCCGTTAGCTTCCCGGCCGTGCGAAGCGTCGTCGTCGTGGGAGCCGGCACGTTCGGCGCGTCGCTCGCGTGGCTCCTCGCCCGCGACGGCGTGGCGGTGACCCTCGTCGACCAGTTCGCGCCCGGCGACGCCCGCGCCAGCTCCGGCGGCGAGTCGCGGCTGATCCGCTGCGGCCACGGCGCCGACGCCGGCTACACCGCGACCGCCCGGCGCGCCCGCACCCTGTGGCGCGAGCTCGAGGCCGAGAGCGGCGAGGATCTGCTGGTCGAGTGCGGGCTCACCTGGTTCGCGCACCGCGAGGACGGGTGGGAGGCGGCCACGATCCCCGTGCTCGCGGCGCAGGACATCCCGTTCGCGCGGCTCGAGCCGGGCGAGGGCGCGCGGCTGTTCCCGTCGTGGTCGCCGGACGGGCTCGCGTTCCTGCTCCACGAGCCGGAGGCCGGGGTGCTGCGCGCGCAGCGGGCGGTGCGCGCGCTCGCCCGCCGGGCCGCCGCGCACGGCGCGGAGGTCCTGCGCGCACGCGCCCGGCCCGACGGCGCGGCCGTGCGCCTCGCGGACGGCCCCACGCTCGAGGCCGACGCGGTCGTGTGGGCGTGCGGCGCCTGGCTCGGGCGGCTGTTCCCGGGCCTCGTCCACCTCGCCGTGACCTGCCAGGAGCTGCTGTTCGTGGACGGCGGACCGGCCTGGCGCGCCCCGCAGCTGCCCGGCTGGGTGGACTACGACCGCGCGATGTACGGCACG
>DATMVH010000285.1:0-2332 GCA_035563395.1 Solirubrobacteraceae bacterium | reverse complement strand
CCCGCAGCTGCAGGCGATCATGGACCGGGCGGTGCGCTCGCCGGACACCGCGTTCCCGGGCGTGGCGCTCCACGTCCGCGTGCCCGGGCAGGGCACCTGGTCGGGCGCCGCCGGCAAGGCGAGCCTCGACCCGGCGCGGGCCATGCGTCCCGGCGACCGCTTCCGCGGCGGCAGCATCATGAAGACGTTCGTCGCCGCGGCGACGCTCCAGCTGTCCGAGGAGGGGAGGTTCGCCCTCGACGACCCGCTGCCCGCCGTGCTCCCGCACCGCGTGATCGCGCGCTTCCCCGCCGCCGACCGGATGACGGTGCGCATGCTCCTCAACCACACGAGCGGACTGGCGGAGTACAGCGACGCCGAGTACGACCGCGAGGTGGCCGCCCATCCGCGCCGGCGGTGGACGGTCGGAGAGCTGCTCGACCGCGCGGCCGCGATGCCGCCCACGGCGGCCCCCGGCGAGCGCTTCGGCTACAACAACACCGACTACAACCTGCTCGGCCTGGTCCTCGAGGAGGCGACCGGCAAGCCGTGGCGCACGGTCGTCCGCGAGCGGATCCTCCGCCCGCTGCGCCTCGCCCGCACGTCGCTCCCGGAGCCGGGCACGATGCCGGCCGGCCGCGACATCGCACGCGGGTATCAGCCCATCGGCGGCCGGCTCCTCGACCTGACCGAGATCGACTCGTCCATGGCCGGCGCCGCGGGCGGGCACGCGCTCCTGACGAGCACGCGGGACCTCGCGCGGTTCCTCCGGGCGCTGCTCGGCGGGCGGCTCTTCCAGCACCCCGAGACGCTGGAGGCGATGCGCGGCTTCGTGCCGACGCCGGTCGAGAACGGCCGGGACGGGTACGGCCTCGGCCTCGAGCACTACGTCCTGCCGGGCGGCGTGGAGGTGGTCGGCCACATGGGCACGACCGGCGGCTACCGGGCCTTCATGTTCCACCTGCCGGCGCAGAACATCGACCTCGCGATGGTCACCAACAGCCCGTCGGACCCGACGCCGGTGCTGATGCCGGCGCTGAAGGTGCTGGTCGCCGCGGCGTCCTGACGCACGCGGGGGTGCGCGCGCCGCCGTGTCCGCCATGCAGCGGAGACGGCGGCCCGCCGCCCGGTTGTCACACGACGTGCCGTCTTGTGTACCCTGCTCGGTGTGCCGCGCATCAACGTGAGCTTGGACCCCGAGTACGCAGAAAAGCTCTCGCGCCTCGCCGAGCGGATGCACGTCCAGGAGGGCACGCTCGCCAAGTCGCTGTTGTCGACTGCACTCGACGGCGCCGACCCGGACGCAGCGCACATCGTCGAACTGCTCGACTCGATCCCGGGCGCGTACGAGCGCACGCAGGACGGGATCGCGCAGGCGCGCCGCGGCATCGGCGTCGCACTCGACGATCTCCGCTGACGGTTGGCCCGCGTTGTCGTCACGCCCCGAGCGGTCGAGGATCTCCACGACCTCGTCGCGGAGCTCGGCCTCGGGCCGGGCGCGATTGCCCGCGTGCAGCGATCGCTGCGCATCCTCGAGCGCTTCCCGCTCGCAGGCCGGGCGCTCCGCGGCGAGTGGGAGGGAACGCGGTTCCTTATCGGCCCGTGGCCGTGGATGATCCTCGTCTACGTCTACGACGACGCCGACGATGTCGTGTTCGTCGTCGCGGTCCACGACGGCCGGAGCGGCCGCGCCGCGACGACGCGCCGCTGAAGACCCGGCTCAGCGCCGCGCGATGCGCGCGACGAGGCGGTCCTGCACGACGCGGCCGGTGGCCGGCGTCGTGGCCAGGAGGATCGAGAAGGCGACGCTGCGCCCGGAGCGCGTGCGGCAGTAGCCGGAGAGGGTGGAGGCGTAGGTGCGGAGGAAGAGCGTGCCCGTCTTCGCCCGGCACCGCGCTTCCGCGGCAGTGCCCCGCAGGCGGTGCGCCAGCGTCCCGGAGCGCCCGGCGAGCGGCAGGGCCCGCTCCCACACCCGGTGCCCCGGCACGCGCCGCATCGCGACGAGGAAGCGCACGAGCTGCCGCGGCGTCGCGCGGTTGCCGGTGGCGAGCCCGGAGCCGTCGCGCAGCCGCACGCGAGCGCCGATCCCGGCCGCGAAGCGCTGCGCGCGGCGGAGCCCGCGGCGGCGACTGCCGTCGCCGAGCCGCACGGCGAGCGCCTCCGCGCGGACGTTGTCGGACAGCCCCAGGATCGGCCGCAGCGCCGGGCCGATGCGGCGTCCCCAGCGATGGACCGCGGCGGCGGTGACGAAGAGCTTCGTGTTCGAGGCAAGCGTGCGGGCGACGCCGGCGTGCCGCGCGTACAACTCCCGGCCGGAGCGGAC
This sequence comes from Solirubrobacteraceae bacterium, assembly GCA_035563395.1. Taxonomy (GTDB): domain Bacteria; phylum Actinomycetota; class Thermoleophilia; order Solirubrobacterales; family Solirubrobacteraceae; genus DASQMT01. The sequence goes on along the minus strand of DATMVH010000285.1, from coordinate 30 downwards.
GTCGGCGACGACGATCCCGTGCCCGCCGCC
>DATMVH010000284.1:0-8159 GCA_035563395.1 Solirubrobacteraceae bacterium | reverse complement strand
CTCGCCCGCGAGCTGCTCGAGCCATGCGTCGGCGTCGGCGGCGCGCAGGCGCGCCTCGTCGAGCGTGAGGTCGCCGACTCTCCGCAGCACGTCGTGCATGGCGTCGGCGCCGTCGGCGCGGGTGCGCTCGGAGCGCCGCTGGAGGTCGGCCTCGACCTGCTCGAGCGCGCCGGGGTCGATCAGGTCGCGCAGCTCTTCCTGCCCCAGCAGCTCCCGCAGCAGCTCGCGGTCGAGCGCGAGCGCCGCCGCGCGCCGCTCGGCGTTCGGCGTGTCGCTCTCGTACATGTACGTCGCGACGTAGTCGAACAGCAGCGAGGAGGCGAACGGGGAGGCGGTCGGGGTCTCGACCTCGACGACGCTCAGCTCGCGCGCGTGGAGCCTGCGGAGGAGGTCCTGCAGCCCGGGCACGTCGAGCACGTCGCGCAGGCACTCGCGGTAGGTCTCGAGCACGATCGGGAACTGGCCGTAGCGCTTGGCGACCTCGAGCAGCGTCTGGGACTTCAGCCGCTGCTGCCACAGCGGCGTGCGCCGGCCGGGATAGGCGCGCGGGATCAGCAGCGCCCGGCCGGCGTTCTCGCGGAAGCGCGCGCCGAACAACGCCGAGCCGCCCAGCTCGCCCACCACGAGATCCTCGAGCTCGTCGGGATCGAGGAGCACGAGGTCGGTGCCCGGCGGCTCGTCGGCGTCGGGCAGGTGGACGATGATCCCGTCGTCGGACCAGATCGCGTCCGACTCGAGGCCGTGCTCCTCCCGGATGCGCGCGGACAGCGCGAGGCCCCAGGCCGCGTGCACGCGCCCGCCGTAGGGCGAGAGGACGCACAGGCGCCAGTCGCCGATCTCGTCGCGGAAGCGCTCGACGACGATGGCCCGGTCGCTCGGCACCACGCGCGTGGCGTCCTGCTGCTCGCGCAGGAAGGCGACGAGGTTGCGCGCGGCGAGCGGGTCGAGGTCGTAGCCGTCCTCCAGCGCCTCGGGCTCCTGGTCGACCGCCCAGCGCGCGAACGAGCCGATCGCCTCGCCGAGCTCCTTCGGCCGCCCGACGCCGTCGCCCTTCCAGAACGGGACGGCGCCCGGGACGCCGGGCGCCGGGGTGACGACCACGCGGTCGCGCGTGATGTCCTCGATCCGCCAGCTCGTCGCGCCGAGGAGGAAGACCTGGCCGGGGCGGGCCTCGTAGACCATCTCCTCGTCGAGCTCGCCGACGCGCCGCCCGTCCGGGAGGTTCACCGAGAACAGCCCGCGGTCCGGGATCGTCCCGGCGTTGGTGACGGCGAGCGCCCGTGCGCCCTTGCGCGCCCGGATCGTGCCCGCGACGCGGTCCCACACGATCCGCGGGCGCAGCTCCCCGAACTCCTCGGACGGGTAGCGGCCGTCGAGCATGTCGAGCACGTTCTCGAACTGCGCGCGCGACAGCTCGGCGAAGGAGTACGTCCGCTGCAGCATCGCGTAGACGCCGTCGACGTCGGCGGTGTCCGCCGACGCGGCGATCGCGACGACCTGCTGGGCGAGGACGTCGAGCGGGTTGCGCGGAACCACGGTGCGCTCGATCAGGCCCTCGCGCATCCGGCGCGCGACCACCGCGCACTCGAGCAGGTCGGCGCGGAACTTCGGGAAGATGCGGCCCTTCGACACGTCGCCGACGCTGTGGCCGGCGCGCCCGATCCGCTGGAGCCCCGCGGTGACGGACTTCGGCGACTCGACCTGCAGGACGAGGTCGACGGCGCCCATGTCGATCCCCAGCTCGAGCGACGAGGTGGCGACGAGACAGGGCAGCTCGCCGGCCTTGAGCTGCTCCTCGACGACGAGCCGCTCCTCGCGCGCGAGCGAGCCGTGGTGCGAGCGGGCGATCGGCTTCCTGCCTCGCCCGGGGGGCTCGTCACCGGCTGACGCCTCGGCAAGCTCGTTGAGCCGCAGCGCCAGGCGCTCCGCGCTGCGGCGGTTGTTGACGAACACGATCGTGGAGCGGTGCTCGCGGACGAGCTGCAGCAGCTCGGGGTAGATCGCGGGCCAGATCGACTTGCGCGTCGCCTCGCCGCCGGCGAACGGGTCGAGCTCGAGGTCCGACTGCTCCGGCTCGACCATGCTCTCGACCGGCACGTGAATCTTGAGGTCGAGCGGCTTGCGCACGCCGGTGTCGACGATCGTGCACGCCCGCTTGGGGCCGACCAGGAAGCGGCCGACCTCCTCGAGCGGGTTCTGCGTCGCCGACAGGCCGATGCGCTGCACGTCGCGCTCCGCCTGCCCGGCGAGGCGCTCGAGCGTGATGGCGAGATGCGCGCCGCGCTTCGTCTGCGCCACCGCGTGGATCTCGTCGACGATCACCTGCTCGACGCCGCCGAAGATCTCCCGTGCCTGCGACGTCAGCATCAGGTAGAGCGACTCCGGCGTGGTGATGAGGATGTCGGGCGGCCGGCGGACCATGTCGCGCCGGTCCTTCTGCGGCGTGTCGCCCGTGCGGATCGCGACCTTGACGTCGGCGCCGATGCCCCTCAGCGGCGCGCGCAGGTTCTTCTCGACGTCGTAGGACAGCGCCTTGAGCGGGGAGACGTAGACCAGCCTGGTCCGGTCGACCGAGGGCTCGGCGACGAGGCGGTCGAGCGCCCACAGGAAGGCCGCGAGCGTCTTGCCCGAGCCGGTCGGGGCGGAGATCAGCGTGTGCTCGCCCGTGGCGATGGCCGGCCAGGCCTGCGCCTGCGCGGGCGTCGGCTCCGCGAACGCCCGGGAGAACCACTCGCGGACCTGCGGGGTGAACGCTGCGAGGGCCGGATCCGCCATGAGCTCCACGGTACCTCCGGGAAGGCGCGGAACAGGTGCGGCTGCCCCGTCTAAGAACCTGTCTCAGGACCTCCCGCGGCACGACCATCACAGACCGCGGATGGGTTCTGGCACAGGTCCTAAGCCGGCGCGAGCGCGGCCGCCAGCGTGTGCCGGCGGGCGTAGGCGAGCGCCGCGCCGAGCGACGCGGCGACGAACGCCGACAGCAGCGCGGCGCGCCAGTCGACCGCCTCGATCAGCACGCCGCCGACGGCCGCGCCGGCGGCGAAGCCGGCGATCAGCGACGTGATCGGCCACGTGTAGGCCTCCGTGACGGCTCCGGGCGGCGCGACCTGCCCCGCGAGCTGGTTGCCGGCGGCGAGCAGCGGCGCGATCGCCAGGCCCGCGGGAAGGATGAGGATCGCCATCAGCGGGATGTTCGGCGCCGCGAGCGCGGGCAGGAAGCCCAGCGGCAGGAGCGCCGCGAGCCCGACGTAGGTCCGGTGCAGCGAGCGCCCCCAGCTCCGGGCGCCGTAGAGCAAGCCGCCGGTGGCGCTCGCCAGCGCCCACGTGGCCAGCAGGACCCCGCCGAGCTCCGGCGCGCCGTGCTCGCCCGCGAACGCGGGCAGCGTGATCTCCACGGCGCCGAAGCCGAACCCGACCGGCGCCGTGGCCACCATCAGCGTCCGCACGCCGCCGGACCGCAGGGCCCCGAGCGGCCCGTGACTGCCCGCGTCGGGATGCGGGCGCCAGTGCCGCGACGGCGGCTGGGCGACGAAGGCGATCGTTCCCACGAGGCCGAGCAGCGCCGCGAGGCCGAGCGCCGCGGCCGGCGACACGAGCGACACGACGACGGCGGTGAGCAGCGGACCGGTGGTGAACAGCAGCTCGATGGCCACGGAGTCGAGCGCGAACGCGGTCGGCACCAGGTGTTCGCGGCCGCCCATGACCTCGGGCCACAGCGTGCGCATGGCCGACGACACGTTTGCCGTGGTCAGTCCCGCGACGACGCCGATGAGGGCGAGCACGAGCGCCGGCGCGCCGAGCTCCGTGAACCCCACGAGGGCGACGATGGCCGCGGCGTTGCCGATCGCCGCGGGGAGGAGCACCGCGTGCTGCCCGAGCCGGTCGATCAGCCGGCTCTGCAGCGGCGCGCCGGCCGCCGTCCCGAGCGCGAGCCCGCCGCTCACCAGGCCGGCCACGGCGAAGGAGTCGCGCGCCTGCGACAGGTAGAGCACGACGGCGAGCCCCTCGATCCCCATCGGCAGCCGCGCGAGCAGCGACGCGAGCACCAGCCGCAGGACGTGCGGGGCGCGCAGGACGGCGACGTAGCGGGCTCGAGCGGACACGGGGCGCGCCACGGTACCGCGTCGGCATCCCCCCGGTCTTCGGGTTCGAACCCGAAACGGACTCATGGGTCCGGATCGGCGATACGATGCGGACCCCAGAGTCCGTTTTCCGATCCTCGCCCAGGAGCCCATGTCCCACGACCTCGACCGGCCGCATCCGCTGCGCAGCCTCGCCGTGCTCGCCATCGGCGCGCTCGGCTTCGCGCTCGCCCAGACCACCCTCATCCCCACCCTGACGTCGCTGCGGGAGGAGCTGGGCACGGACACCAGCGGCGTCGCGTGGGTGCTCACGGGTTACCTGCTCGCCGCCGCGGTGGCGACGCCGGTCGCCGGCCGGCTCGGGGACATGTACGGCAAGCGGCGCCTGTTCGTCGCGTCGCTGCTCGTGTTCGCCGCCGGCAACACGGTCTCGGCGCTCGGGTCGAGCATCGAGGTGGTCGTCGCCGGACGCGTGCTGCAGGGGATCGGCGGCGGGATCATCCCGCTCGCCATCTCGATCATCCGGGACGAGTTCCCGCCGGAGAAGGTTCCCGGGTCGATCGGGCTGATCTCGGCGATCTTCGCCATCGGCGGCGGCCTCGGGCTCGTGCTCGGCGGCGTGATCACCGACGTGCTCTCCTACCACTGGATCTTCTGGCTCGGCGCGATCGTCGCCGTCGCCGGCGCGGCCGCGGCGGAGCTGTGGGTGCCCGAGTCGCCCGTGCGGACGCCGGGGCGCGTCGACTACCGCGGCGCCGCGCTGCTCGCCGCGGGCCTCGTGCCGCTGCTGTTCGCGATCTCACGCGCGAACGTGTGGGGCTGGGGGAGCCTCCGCATGCTGGGGCTCGCGGCGGGCGGCCTCGTCGTCCTCGCCCTGTTCGTGGTGGTCGAGCGCCGGACCGCGGAGCCGCTCGTGGACGTCGGGTCGCTCGTCGCCCCGCCCGTCTTCATGACGAACGTCACGACGGTCCTCATCGGCTTCGGCATGTTCGGGTCCTTCATCCTCATCCCGCAGCTCGCCGAGACGCCGGAGGCGAGCGGGTACGGCTTCGGAGTCGACGCGACGGGCGCCGGACTGCTGCTCTTGCCGGGGTCGCTCGTGATGCTCTTCGCCGGCCCGGTCGCGGGGGCGCTCGGCGGGCGGTTCGGCTCCAAGGTGCCGCTGGCCATCGGCGCCGTCGTGACGGGCATCGGGCTCATCCTCGTCGGCCTCTGGCACGGCAGCCGCGGGGAGATCGTGCTGTGGAACGTCGTCATGTCGGTCGGCTTCGGGCTCGTGTTCTCGTCCATCCCGAACCTCATCGTGTCCGCCGTCCCGCCGACGCAGACGGGTCAGGCGATCGGGGTCAACACGCTCCTGCGCTCGGTCGGCGCGTCGCTCGGCACGCAGGTCACGGCGGCGATCATCGCCGGGACCGTCACGGCCGCGAGCCCGCTGCCGACCGAGGGCGGCTACACCGCCGCGTTCCTCGTCTGCGCGAGCGTCGCCATCGTGGCCGGCTTCGCGGCGACGCTCATTCCCCGCGCGGCCGCCCTGCCCGTCCCCGCGGCGCCGCGGCCGTCCGAGCCCGCCTACGCCGCGGAGCGATGACGGCGGTCGAGGAGCGCCCGCGGCGGGCCGACGCGCTTCGCAACCGGGCGCGCGTCGTGGCCGCCGCGACGGAGCTGTTCGCGGCCCGCGGGCTCGAGGTCTCCGTGCCGGAGATCGCGGCGCGCGCCGGCGTGGGCAAGGCGACCGTCTACCGCTCGTTCCCCACGAAGGAGCACCTCGTCGCCGCGGTCGTGGTCGAGCGGCTCGCGACGTTCGAGGCGGACATCCGCGCGGCCCTGGTCGCCGACGAGGCGTGGCCGGCGCTCGTCGAGGTGCTGTGCCGCCAGTCCGAGGTGCTCGCCGCGGATCGCGCGCTCGCGGGCGGGCTGACGCAGCAGATCCACCTGCCCGCGCTGGAGGCCGCCCGCGCGTCGATGTGGGAGGCGCTCGACGCGCTGCTCGCCCGCGCGCGCGAGGAGGGCGGGATGCGGGCGGACATCACCGCCGGCGACCTGCGGGTCCTGTGGGCCGGCATGTGCCGCGTGCTCGTCGGCGAGGAGGAGTCCGATCCCGCCGTCTGGCGCCGCTACGCCGCGCTCGTGGCCGCGGCGATGCGCGCGGACGGCACGCCCGCGCCGTCCTCGGCCTGAGCGGCGAGCGCCCGCGCGCGGGCGAACACGGCGTCGATCATCGCGGGCGTCAGCCGGCCGGTGAACGTGTTCTGCTGGCTGGGGTGGAAGCAGCCGAGCAGCGTCCACGCGCCGGCGGCGGCCTCGGCGCCGTGGCCGAAGCGCGGCTTGGGCCGCGGCGGCGGGTCGACCTCCCGCAGCGCCGCGTCCCAGGCGTACGCGCCGAGGCAGACCACCACGCGGATCGACGGGAGCAGCGCGAGCTCGGCGCGCAGCCAGGGCTCGCACGCGTCGCGCTCCGCCGGCAGGGGCTTGTTGGCGGGCGGCGCGCAGCGGACCGCGGCGGTGATCCAGCAGTCCGACAGGGCGAGGCCGTCGTCGCGGCTGCGAGACGTCGGCTGGTTCGCCAGCCCCGCCCGGTGCAGCGCCGCGAACAGGAAGTCGCCCGAGCGGTCGCCGGTGAAGATGCGGCCCGTCCGGTTGCCGCCGTGGGCCGCGGGCGCAAGGCCGAGCACGAGGATGCGCGCCGCCGGATCGCCGAAGCCCGAGACCGGCCGGCCCCAGTAGGTCTCGTGCCGGAAGGCGGCGCGCTTCTCGGCCGCCACCGTCTCGCGCCAGGCGACCAGCCGCGGGCAGCGGCGGCAGTCGTGGATGGCGTCTCGGAGGGCCGCCGGCGCCGCGCCGCTCATGCCGGCGTCCGCGCTCCCGCGTGCAGCACGCCGGCCACCAGCCGCTCCACCACCGGCTCGAGGTCGCGGATGTCGCCGGGCTCGCGCGTGCGGATCTGGCGCGAGGCCAGCTCGACGAGCGCGCCCACGAGCGCGAAGGCGTCGTGCGGGGACGCGAGCCGCGGGGCGAGCCCCTCCTCGGCGTCCTCGCGGTTGCCCTCGTCGATCGCCCCAGCGAAGGCGGCGAGCACGCGGTCGCGGCGCTCCATCGCCCGCGGGCCCGCCCCGATGATCTCCACGAGCAGCGTCTGGGCCTCGTCGGGAAAGGCCGCCAGCACCTCGAGGTAGGTGCGGACGATGGCGCGGACGCGGCCCGCCGCGCCGCTGTCGCGCGACTCGGCGCCGGCGCGGCGCATCGCCTCGATGACGGCCTCGGCGCCGGCGTCGAAGAGGGCGACGATGCAGTCCTCCTTGTTGCCGAAGTGCTCATAGAAGGTGGCCTTCGACATGCCGGCCTCGCGGGCGATCGCCTCCGCGGTCGCGTCGGCGTAGCCCATGCGCGCGAAGACGGACGCCGCGGCCGCGTACAGCCGCCGCCGCTGGCGGTCCTGGCGGACCTCCAAGGGGGGTGCGTGGCGACCGCGCGGCGCCGGCTCGCGACCGCTCATTGCGCCGCGATGGTACTTCGGCCACTACCCTCTCGCGGAGCATGCCTCGCCGCCTCGCCGTCCTCGTCCTCGCCGCCTTCGCCGTCGCGGGCTGTGGGACGACGTCGTCGGCGGGCGACTTCTCGGGCGCCGAGCAGGGCGTCGCCGAGCAGGTCGAGGCGCTCCAGAGCGCCGGCGAATCCCGCGACGGCGAGGAGGCCTGCAGCCGGATCCTCTCCCGCGCGCTGCGCGAGGCGATGGCCGCGCAGGGGTCCGGCTGCGCGAACCAGGTCGAAGAGGCCATGCGCGACGCCGACGACGTAGAGCTCGACGTCCGCGACGTCACGGTGCAGGGGGACCGCGCTACCGCGCGCGTCCGGGCGCGGTTCGGCGGCGCCGACCGCGTGCGCACGCTCCAGCTCGTCCGCGAGGACGGCGGCTGGCGCATCGATTCGCTGGGGTAGTCCCGCCGCCGTCAAGCTCCTGCCCGTCGCGCCGACTACTGGAGCGTGGTGGAGCGCGCACGGACGCACGCAGGGCGAGGCTGGCACGCGCTCGTCGTCGCGAGCGCGGTGGTCGCGGTCGCCGCGACGGCCGCCGGC
>DATMVH010000283.1:0-2866 GCA_035563395.1 Solirubrobacteraceae bacterium | reverse complement strand
GCACCGTCGCGCGCGACTCGCGCAGCCGCCCGAGGAGGACGCCGTAGCCGAAGGCGAGGAGCGCGGCCGCGACCACGGGCGCGGCCTTGGCGAGCGCCGGGCCGCCGAACGTCCCGAGCACGTCGAGCGCGGGCCCGTCCGCGGGCGCGGGGCGCGCCGGAGCACGCCGGCCCGCAGGGCGAGGCTCGTCGCCGCGCGCCTCCGCGTCGCCGTCGCCCGCCGCGGGCGCCTCGCGGTCGCCGTCCGCGGTCGCCGCGCCACCGTCGAACTGCTGCTCGATGTTGCGCGCGAACTCCTCGAACATGCGCTGGGAGATCTTCTCCATCGCCCCGCGCCCGAACTGCGCCACCTTCCCGCGCATCTGCAGGTCGGTGTCCATCCGGATGACGCTCTCGCCACCCGCGTCCTCGACTTCCGTGGTGATGCTCGCCTCGGCGTTGCCCTGCCCGTCGACCTCCTCCGCGCGCGCCCGCATGACCGCCCGGCGGGCCTCCTTGTCGAGCTCGACGAACCGCAGCTTGCCCTGGTAGGTCGCGTTGATCGGCCCGACCTTGACCTTCATGCGGCCCGCGTAGTCGTCGCCGTCACGCCCCTCGATGCTGGCGCCCGGGAGGCACGGGCCGACGCGCTCGACGTCGGACAGGAACGCGAACAGCTCGTCGGCCGGCGCCTGCACGGAGATCTCGTTGTGGATCCGCATCTACGCCCGGCCCTGCGCGGCTGCGCGGGCGCCCATGTCCATGATCGCCTTGCGCTGGCCGCCGTCGATGGGGATGTGCGCGCCGTGGACGAAGCTCGCCTGCTGCGACGCGAGGAAGCAGACGAGGCCGGCGACCTCCTCGGGCTCGCAGATCCGCCCGAGCGGGATCGAGCTCGTGGCGAGCTCGTGCGCGGTCTCCTGGTCGACGCCGAGGTCGCGGGCGAACGCCTTCTCGAGCGTGTCCCAGCGCGTCGTGTTCACCGGCCCGGGGTTCACCGTGTTCACGCGGATGCCGTCACCGCCGTACTGCTCTGCGAGCGAGGACGCGAAGTTGAGGTCCGCGGCGTTCGCGGCGCCCGCCGTCATCTCCCAGTAGCTCGGCTTCAGGCCGTCGTTGCCCACGACGAGGACGATGCTGCCACCGCCCGCCTCGCGCATCCGCGGGATGACCGCGCGGCACGTCCGGACGTAGCCCATGAACTTGAGGTTGAGGCTCGCGAGCCACTGCTCCTCCGTGAGCTCCTCGAGCAGCCCGCCCGGGGAGCTGCCCGCGCAGGTGACCAGCACGTCGATCGCGCCGAACCGGTCGATCGCCGCCTGCACCGTGCGCTCCACGTCCTCCATCACGCTCATGTCGCCCGGGAGGCCGACGACCTCCCCCCCTGTCTCGCCGGCGAGCTCGCGGGCGGCGGCCTCGAGGCGGTCCGCGTCGCGCGCGGTGATCGCCACGCGGCAGCCCTCCTGCGCGAGCTGCCGCGCGACCTCCCGGCCGATGCCCATGCTCCCGCCCGTGACGAACGCCGCCTTGCCCTCAAGCCCGAGGTCCATCTACTCCTCCTTGTCTCGCTCCACCGCCATCTCGACCAGCTCCGACCGCCGGACCTTGCCGGTCTCGCCGGCCGGCAGCGACGCGACCGCGAAGATCCGCTTCGGGCACTTGTGCGCGCTCAGCCGCTCGCGCGCGTGGGCCAGCAGCGCGTCCGCGTCCACCTCGCCGTCCGCGGGCACGACGAACGCGACGACCTCCTCGCCCCAGCGCTCCGACGGCCGCCCGACGACCGCGGCCTGGCGCACGTCGTCGCGCTCCTCCAGCACGAGCTCGACCTCGCGCGGCGACACGTTGAGCCCGCCGCTCACGATCATCTCCTTGATGCGCCCCGTGATCGCCAGCGTGCCGTCCTCGGGGTCGATCCGGCCGACGTCGCCCGTGCGGAACCAGCCGTCCTCGGTGAAGGCCTCGGCCGTCGCCTCGTCGTCGCGCCAGTAGCCCCCGAAGACCTGCGGCCCGCGCAGGAGGACCTCCCCGTCCGCCTCCGCGACCGCCACCTCGAGCCCCGGCAGCGGGAGCCCGACGGAGCCGGGGCGTCGCGGCCCGTCGACGAGGTTCGAGACGCAGAGGCCGGCCTCCGTCGACCCGTAGCGCTCGAGCGGCGGCTCCCCGAGCACCGCGGCGAGCCGCTCGGCGAGACCGGGGGAGAGGGGCGCCGAGCCCGAGACCCAGAGCCGCACGGAGCCGAGGCCGGCGCGTGCGAACCCGTTCCAGCCGAGCAGGCGCTCGTACATCGCCGGGACGGCGAAGACGACCGTGGCGCGGGCCTGCTCGACGGCGCGGCACAGCGCCTCCGGGTCGAAGCGCGCGAGCAGTACGGCGCGCGAGCCGCCCAGCAGCGCCATCTGGACGCCGCTCAACCCGTGCTGGTGCGACAGCGGCAGCGCGTGGACGAGCACGTCGTCGGGGCTCCAGCGCCACGCGGCCATCGCTCCGCGCAGGGAGGCGAGGAGGTTCCCGTGCGTCAGCGCGACGCCCTTCGGACGGCCCGTCGTGCCCGAAGTGTGCGCGACCATCGCGAGCGACTCGGACGTGCCCTCGAATGGCGGGAGCGGCTCGCCGTCGAGCTTCTCGCCGAGCGAGGCGACGACGCGCAGCGACGGCAGCGCGTCGCGCACGCCGGGGTCGACGAGCGCACCGGCCGCGCCGCTGTCCTCGGCGAGGTGCGCGAGCTCCGCGGCCGTCGAGCCCGGGTCGGCGGGGACCATCGCCGCGCCGGCGCGGAGGATGCCCAGGTACGCGGTGACGAGGGCCACCGAGCTCGCCCCCGCGACGAGCACCCGGTCGCCGGGCTCGATCCCCTGCGCGCGCAGCCAGCCGCCGGTGCGCGCGGCGCG
>DATMVH010000282.1:0-2745 GCA_035563395.1 Solirubrobacteraceae bacterium | reverse complement strand
CGGCGCCCGCGCGCCGCCCGGTGCTCGGCGTCGCCTGCGGGAGGCCTCGGCGCCCTCACCGCGGTGACGGCCGGCGACCTGCCGGATGCGCTCGAGCGCCTGTCGGCGGGCGACTGGGAGCCGCACGGGCTGCCGGCCCTCGCGGTGGAGACGGACGGCCTGCCCGTGCCGCCGTCCGTGAACGACCTCGTGGCGGTCCGGCGCGGCGCCGGTCAGGTGAGCGTGTCCGTGCGGGTCGACGGCGAGCTGTTCGTCCGCTTCGCCGGGGACGGCGTCGTGGTTGCGACGCCGCTCGGCTCGAGCGCCTACACGCTCGCCGCCGGCGGCCCCATCGTCGCCCCCGGTGCCGCGGGGATGGTGGTGACGCCGCTCGCCCCCCATGGCGGCTGCTGCCCGCCGCTCGTGACGGGAAGCGACGCCCGCGTGGACCTCGAGGTGGAGACCGGGCACGGCGGCGCGCGGCTGGAGGGCGACGGCCAGCCGGCGGGCGAGCTCGAGCGGATGACGACGCGGCGGCTCGCCGTCACCCTGCTGCCCGACTACGCGGTGCTCGTCGTTCTGGGCGAGCAGGAGCCGATGCTCGCGGGCCTGCGCCGCCGCCGGATCGTCGTCGACAGCCCGCGGCTGCTCGCCCGCGAGGACCGCGCGGCGGCGCGCCCGTACCGGTGACCCGGCCGCGGCGGTTGCTCAGTAGCCCGTCGCGGTCTTGACCCGCCGGCGGTCGAGCGCGTGCAGGCGGCTCTTCTCTGGCGCAGCGGGTCGCAGGCCTGCGCGAGGTCGGCGGCGAGCGTGTCGCCGAGCGTGTGCCCGAGCGTCTGCTTGACGAGCGCGCGCATGATCGGGACGTGCGTGGCGTTCGGCGGCAGCGTGTAGAAGACGAGACCGGCGCGAGGGCGCCGGCGCGGGACGGCCGCATCATCCGGATCGGGTGACCGCGGGCGGCGACCGCCTAGATTCATGCGGATGCCCTCCGCGCCCTACAGCTCGGCGCTGGCCGAGCGCCTCGCGCCCGACGTCCTCGAACGCCTCGTCCGGTACGCCCGCATCGACACGCAGTCGCGCCGGGACCGCGAGGAAAGCCCGAGCACCCCGGGGCAGCTCGACCTCGCCCGGCTGCTCGCGGACGAGCTGCGCGAGATCGGGCTCGACGACGTGGAGGTCGACGCCAACGGCTACGTCACGGCGACCCTGCCCGCCACGGAGCCCGGCGCCCCGGTCGTCGGCCTGCTCGCGCATCTCGACGTGAGCCCGGACGCGCCCGCCGCCTGCGTGGAGCCGATCGTCCACCGTGGCTACGACGGCGGCCCGCTCGCGCTGCCGCGCGGCGGCACGGTGCTCGATCCCGCGCAGATGCCGGAGCTCGCGACGCGCGCGGGGCACGACATCGTGACGAGCAGCGGCGACACGCTGCTCGGCGCGGACGACAAGGCGGGCGTCGCGGAAGTGATGGCCGCCGTCGCGTACCTCGCCGCCCATCCCGACCTGCCGCGCCCCACGATCCGGGTCGGCTTCACGCCGGACGAGGAGGTGGGGGAGGGGGCGACGCTGTTCGACGTCGAGCGGTTCGGCGCGAGCTGCGCGTACACGCTCGACGGCTCGGAGCCCGGCGAGCTCCAGGACGAGACGTTCACCGCCGCCGAAGCGGTGGTCACGATCCACGGGCACGACGTCCATCCCGGGTTCGCGACGGGCAAGCTGGTGAACGCGGCGCGGCTCGCCGGCCGGATCCTGGCCGCGCTGCCCGCGGACCTCGCGCCGGAGACGACGTCCGGCCGCGAGGGGTTCATCCACCCCTACGAGGTCACGGCCACCGCGGCGACGGCCACCATCCGGACGATCGTCCGCGACTTCGACGACGACCGCCTCGAGGAGCACGCCGCGCTCCTGCGGCGCATCGCGGAAGAGGTCGTGGGAACGGAGCCGCGCGCCCGGGTGGAGGTCGACGTCCGCCCGCAGTACCCCAACATGCGCCGCTTCCTCGACGAACGCCCCGAGGTGACCGCGGCGGCCGAGGAGGCGATCCGGCGCGAGGGGCTCGAGCCGGTGCGCGTGCCGATCCGCGGCGGCACGGATGGCTCCCAGCTCAGCGCGCGGGGGCTGCCGACGCCGAACCTCTTCACGGGCGGCCACGAGTACCACTCCGTGCGCGAGTGGGCGTCCGTGCAGGAGATGGCGGCGGCCGCCGCGGTGGTCGTCCGGCTCGCCGGCGTGTGGGCGGAGCGGTGGGACGGCGGCGCGCCGAGTCGCTCCTGATCGCGCGCGAGGGCGACCTCGTGGTCCTGCGCGATCGCGAGCAGCCGACCGGGCGGCTGCTGCGCCAGGACGACATGGACGCGTCCTACGTCGACCTCGCCGACCCGCGGCGGCTGACCTTCGATTACCTGCGCCGCATGCGGGACGTCGTGGAGGTCGCGGGTGCACGACGCGTCGTCCACGTCGGCGGCGCAGCGTGCGCGCTCGCCCGCGCCCTCGCCGCCGCCCATCCGGAGCACCGGCAGGAGGTCGTGGAGGTGGACGGGGCGGTGGTCGAGCTCGCGCGCCGGCATCTCGGCCTGCGCCGCGGACCGGGCCTGCGCGTGCGGGTCGGCGACGGGCGCCGGGTCCTCGCCCGCCGCCTCGCGGGCAGTGCCGACGCGATCCTGATCGACGCGTTCGTCGGCGCGCGCGTGCCACGGCATCTCGTGACGGCCGAGGCGTTCGCGACCTATGCGCGCGTGGTCGCGCCCGGGGGCCTGGTCGCGGTGA
>DATMVH010000281.1:0-4739 GCA_035563395.1 Solirubrobacteraceae bacterium | reverse complement strand
TCGCCGCCGCGACCCGGCGGGCGGCGTGAGCGGACGATTGCCGAAGCGCGGGGACGGCGGTCTCGCCGAGGACATGGAGGCCGCCGTCTCCGCGCGCTCGGAGCTCGGCGACGACTACGACGCGGCGCTGCTGCGCTCCTTCGTCGAGCGCCTCGACGCGGAGATCGACGAGCGGCTCGACCGGCGGCTGCCGAGCCACGATCGCGCGAGCGCCTTCCGCGACGCGGTCACCGTGGTCATCGCGCTCGGCTCGATCGGCTTCGGCGTGCTGTTCGTCGCCGCGGCCGACGCACTCGGCAGCACCGGCGCGACGGTGGCGACGATCGTGGCGTGGATCGCGATCCTGCTCATCAACGTCGTCCACGCCCGCGGGCGGCGGCCGTAGCGGCGGCGAGGGCGCCGGTTCGTCCGCGCCCGGGGCCGCGGTCACCCGAGCGTGAAGGGGTCGCGTGTGGCGCCCGACGTCTCCATCCACACCGAGTTGGTCTCGGTGTACTCGTGCAGGACGTCGATCTCGTTCTCGCGCCCGATGCGGCTCGTCTTGAAGCCGCCGGACGGCATGTTCGGCCCGACCACCCGCGACGACGGGCCCGAAGATCTCCTCGCGCACGGCGGCGGAGCTCGGGTCGACCCCCGTGAGGATCGTCGGCCGGACGAAGTATCCGCCGAGCCCCCGATGCGGACCGCCGCCGACGACCGCCACCGCGCCCTCGCTGCGGGCCTGGGCGAGGATCCCCGTGACCTTCTCGAACTGCTGCGCGGCGGCGAGCGGGCCCGTCTCCGTGTCCGGCTCCGGCGGGCTGCCGAGCAGGGGCGAGTTCCACGGCACGATCGCCGCCGCCACGGCGACCGGCTCCCGCCGGTTGAAGGCCACGAAGTCGGGCTGGGCGGTGGGGACGCTCTCGCCCGTGATCTTGTCCGCCCAGCCGGCGAAGTACCGGTACCGGCTCGGATGGCCCGCATCCGGCCCGAGACGTCGCGCGGCAGCTTGCCGGAGTCGCGGGACTCGAGCTCCGCGAGGCGGTCGGCGTCCCGCTCGATCAGATCGGCGAGGGGTGCGTCAGCCGCGACCGCTGGAAGCCCGTCATCAAGCGCACTCGCCGTCGAAGGCGGTGCGCGCCGCGGCCACCGCCCGCTCCACGTCCTGCTCGTCGGCGTCGGGCACCCGCGCCGACGGCTCGGCCGGTGTACGGGTCGATCGTGTCGTAGAAGCGGCCGCCGGCCGGCGGGAAGCTCCCACCGGCGACGTACAGGCCGTACTGGGGAAGCTCCACGGTGGCCACTGTTTCGCTCTCCTTCGCGCGGCGGGGATCCAGGCCGATTCCCCCGGCGGCGCCGGCTCAGCTCCCCGCGGTGTGCCGGTAGGACCGGCGCACCATCTCGCGGAGCACGCCCTCGTCCACGTCCGCGAGCCGCTTGAGGTAGAGGCACGACTTGCCGGTCGAGTGCCGGCCGAGCCGCTCGAGCAGCTCGCCGTAGCCGCTGAAGCCGTCCATCAGGTACAGCGTCAGGTTCTGCTTGCGCGGCGAGAAAGCGACCGCGGGCCAGTCGCCCTCCCGGCCGCTCGCGTAGCGGTAGTGGTACGAGCCGAAGCCGACGATGCTCGAGCCCCACAACGTCGCCCGCTCGCCCGTCTCCTCCGCCATCAGCCTGCAGAGGGCGCGGCTGTCCTCGCGCTTGCGCGGGTCCTCGACGGCGTCGAGGAACGCGTCGACGTCGGCGTCGGTGGGAGTCGTCTTCAGCGCCATGACGCGATCCTAACGCCGCCTTCATGGCGGCTTGAAGCGCCGAAGCTACGGTTCCGCGCATGTCCCTCGACGTGTCCCCGCGCCCCGCTGCCGCCGGCACCCGCCGCTCCGGCGACGACCGCGTCCGCGGGCTCGTGCTCGTCGGGGCGATGGCCGCGCTCATGTGGCTCGTCGAGGTCGTGGACCTCGTCGCGGGCGACCTCGACGCGGCGGGCATCCGCCCGCGCGACCCGGACGGGCTGTCGGGCATCGTCGCCGCCCCGTTCCTGCACGGCGGCTTCGCGCACCTGCTCGGCAACACGGTGCCGTTCCTCGTCCTCGGCGCGGCGATCGCGCTCGGCGGCCTCGTGCGGGTCGGCGCGGTCACCGCGATCGTGGCGGTCGTGGGCGGCCTCGGCACGTGGCTGACGGCGCCCGAGAACACCGTCCACATCGGCGCGAGCGGGCTCGTGTTCGGGTTCGCCGCCTACCTCGTGGCGCGCGGCGCGTACACCCGCCGCGCGCTGCACCTGGCGGCGGGCCTGGCGGTCCTCGCGGTCTACGGGACGACGCTGCTGTTCGGCCTGGTGCCGACGCCGGGGGTGTCGTGGCAGGGTCACCTGTTCGGCGCCATCGGCGGCGTCGTCGCGGCGCGCGCGCTGCACCGCTCGGCGCGGCCCGTCGGCGCGTCCTGACGCACGGGGCCGGACGGCGCCGCGCCCCGCTGGTTTCCTCCTGGCGCGATCGGATAAGAAGGCCCCGTGACCGCTGCCGAGCAACTCGCCACCCGCCGCGCCGCGGACCCGCACTCCTTCCTCGGGGCCCATCACGACGAGGACGGGAACGTGGTGGTCCGCGCCTTCCGGCCCGACGCCAAGCACGTGTGGGTCCGGACCTCCGAAGGGCGCATCGCCGAACTCCAGCCGAAGGGGACCGACGGGGTCTTCGAGGGCGTCGCACCAGGGGTCGAGCTGCCGTTCGACTACCGGCTCGAGATCGAGTACGCGGACGACACGTTCACGGTCGGGGACCCGTACCGCTTCCTCCCGACGCTCGGCGAGATCGACCTGCATCTCGTCGGCGAGGGCCGCCACGAGGAGCTCTACGAGCGGCTCGGCGCGCACGGCATGACGCACCAGGGCGTGCAGGGCACCGCCTTCGCGGTGTGGGCGCCGAGCGCGCGCTCCGTGTCGGTGGTCGGCGACTTCAACTCGTGGGACGGCCGGCTGCACCCCATGCGCTCCCTGGGCCATAGCGGGGTCTGGGAGCTGTTCGTGCCCGACGTCGGCTCGGGCGTCCGGTACAAGTACGAGATCCTCACGCAGTCGGGGGAGATCCGGCTGAAGGCCGATCCCGTCGCCTTCGCCACCGAGGTGCCGCCGCAGACCGCCTCCGTGGTCTACGAGTCGAGCCACGAGTGGAACGACGCGTCGTGGATCGAGCGCCGCCGCAAGGGCGACCCGCTGCGGTCCCCGATGTCGATCTACGAGGTCCACCTCGGGTCCTGGCGGCTGAACCCGCTGGAGGGCAACCGCTCGCTGACCTACACCGAGCTCGCGGACGAGCTGGCCGACTACGCGAAGGACCTCGGCTTCACCCACGTCGAGCTCTTGCCGGTCATGGCGCACCCGTTCTCGGGCTCGTGGGGCTACCAGGTGACGGGCTACTTCGCGCCGACGCCGCGCTGGGGGACGCCGGACGAGTTCCGCGCATTCGTGGACCGGCTGCACCAGAAGGGCCTCGGCGTGATCCTCGACTGGGTGCCCGCGCACTTCCCGCGCGACGACTTCGCGCTCGCCCGCTTCGACGGCACGGCGCTGTACGAGCACGAGGACCCGCGCCGCGGCGCGCACCCCGACTGGGGGACGCTCGTGTTCAACTTCGGGCGCAACGAGGTGCGCAACTTCCTCGTCGCGAACGCGCTCTACTGGCTGCGCGAGTACCACGCCGACGGCATCCGCGTCGACGCGGTGGCGTCGATGCTCTACCTCGACTACTCGCGCAAGGAAGGGGAGTGGATCCCGAACCAGTTCGGTGGGCGCGAGGACCTCGACGCCGTGTCCTTCCTCAAGGAGTACAACGCCGTCGTCCACGGGCGCGAGCCCGGGGTCATCTCGGCGGCCGAGGAGTCGACGGCGTGGCCGGGCGTGTCGCGCCCGACGTACCTGGGCGGGCTCGGCTTCGGCTTCAAGTGGAACATGGGCTGGATGCACGACACGCTCGCCTACTTCGAGCACGAGCCGATCCACCGCCGCTGGCACCACCACGAGCTCACGTTCTCGCTCGTCTACGCGTTCACGGAGAACTTCATCCTCCCGCTGTCGCACGACGAGGTGGTCCACGGCAAGGGCTCGATGCTGTCGAAGATGCCGGGCGACCGCTGGCAGCAGCTCGCCAACCTGCGCGCGCTGTACGCGTTCATGTGGGCGCACCCCGGCAAGAAGCTGCTGTTCATGGGCAGCGAGTTCGCGCAGGAGGAGGAGTGGTCGGAGAAGCGCTCGCTCGACTGGCACCTGCTCGAAAGCCCCCAGCACGCCGGCGTGCAGTCGCTCGTGCGCGACCTCAACCGCCACTACAAGGCGCTGCCGGCGCTGTGGGAGCGCGACTTCGACCACGAGGCGTTCTGGTGGATCGAGCCGAACGACGCGGAGGCGTCCGTCTACGCCTTCGCCCGCATCGGCAACGAGGGCGCGCCGCCGGTCGTGTTCGTCTGCAACCTCACGCCGGTGCCGCGGCACGGGTACCGGCTCGGGCTCCCGCAGGGCGGCCGCTGGCGCGAGGTGCTGAACACGGACGCCGGCGTCTACGGCGGCGGCGACGTGGGCAACCACGGCGGCGTCGACGCCGAGGAGATGCCGTGGATGGGGCAGTCGCACTCCGCGCTCCTGTCCATCCCGCCGCTGGGCGCGATCTGGCTCACGCCGGAGGAGTGACGGCGCGGCTCAGGGCGCGAGCCGCACGGTGCGGCGGGTGGCACGGGTCGCCACGTTGCCGCCCGCGTCGCGCGCGGTC
>DATMVH010000280.1:0-2904 GCA_035563395.1 Solirubrobacteraceae bacterium | reverse complement strand
GCGGGGCGGGCGGCGAGGCGGCGGCCGCGGCGATCTCCCTCGTGCCGGCGCTGTTCGCGCTGCGCGGCGGCGAGCTCGCCGCCTACCACGGGGTGGAGCACAAGGCGATCGGCGCCTACGAGGCCGACGACGAGGACGCGGCCGACGCGACGAAGGAGCACGAGCGCTGCGGGTCGCACCTGGTGGCCCCGATGCTCGCCGCCAACCTCGCGGGCACGCTGCTCCTGCGCCGGGCGGTCGAGAAGCCCGGGCCGGTCGCCGGCGGGGCCGTGGCGCTGGCCTCCACGGCGGCCGCCGTCGAGGTGTTCGGGTGGACGGAGCGCCACGCGGGCACGCCGCTCGCGCGCGCGCTCAAGCGCCCCGGATATGAGATCCAGCGGCTCGTCGGCACGCGCGAGCCGGACGAGCGCCAGCTCGAGGTCGGCCGCGCCGCCTTGGCCGAGATCCTGCGCGCCGAGGGCGCCGCAGTGGACGGATAGACGACTCGCGCCCCCTGGGCGCTCAAGTCCCGCCGAGACACACTGGCGCCCATGCGCACGGAAGCGGTGGCCTGGTACCAGGTCGAGAACGGCATCATCACCTGGCTGCCCATCCTCTTCATGGGCCTGCTCGTCTTCCTCCTGTGGCGCACGATGCGCCTCATGCCGCGGACGAAGCCGCAGCAGATCGATCCCGCGTCGGCGTCCTCGATCTCCTGGTCGGAGGTGGCCGGCGCCGACGAGGCGAAGGCGGAGCTGGCGGAAGTCGTCGAGTTCCTCCGCGACCCCGAGCGCTTCCGCCGGCTCGGCGCCACGGTGCCCAAGGGCATCCTCCTGCACGGGCCGCCGGGCACGGGCAAGACGCTGCTCGCGAAGGCGGTCGCGGGCGAGTCGGGCGCGCAGTTCTTCTCGCAGTCGGCGGCCGCGTTCGTCGAGATGTTCGCCGGCCTCGGCGCCGCGCGCATCCGGCGGCTGTTCGCCGAGGCGCGCAACCACCGCCCGGCGATCATCTTCATCGACGAGATCGACGCGGTGGGCGGCGAGCGCGGCTCCGACCAGAACTCGGAGCGCGAGCAGACGCTCAACCAGCTGCTCGTGGAGATGGACGGCTTCAGCTCGACCGGCGACCTGGTGGTCATTGCCGCGTCGAACCTGCTCGAGAAGCTCGACCCGGCGCTGCTGCGCCCAGGCCGCTTCGACCGGCAGGTGTTCGTGTCGCCGCCCGACGTCGCCGGGCGCGAGGCCATCCTCGGCGTGCACTGCGCCGGCAAGCCGCTCGCCGACGACGTCGACCTCGCCGTCCTCGCCCGCCAGACCGCCGGCCTCACCGGCGCCGACCTCGCGAACATCTGCAACGAGGCGGCGATCTGCGCCGCGCGCAACCACCGCGCCGCGATCGCCCACGCCGACTTCGACGCGGCGGTCGAGCGCGTGATGGCCGGCATGCAGACGCGCCGGGCGCTCAACGAGCACGAGCGGCGCGTGATCGCCTGGCACGAGGCGGGCCACGCGCTGTGCGCCGAGCTGCTGCCCGGCGCCGACCGCGCGCACAAGATCTCGATCGTCCCGCGCGGCCGCGCGCTCGGCTACACGCTGAACCTGCCCGAGGAGGACCGCCACCTCAAGACGCGGCAGGAGCTCATCGACCACATGACCGTGCTGCTCGGCGGCCGCGCGGCGGAGGAGCTCGTCTTCGGCGCCGTCACGACCGGCGCGTCGGACGACCTGCGCCGCGTGGCGGACGTCTCGCGGGCGATGGTCCACGAGTACGCCATGGGCACCTCGATCGTGTCGCGGCGCGTCTCCGCGCAGGGCGGCGAGGTCTCCGACCGCACGCGCGAGCTCCGCGACGAGGAGCAGCAGCACCTCGCCGACGAGGCGCACCGGACGGCCGTCCGGCTCCTCCTCGAGCACCGCCGGGAGCTCGACGACCTGGCCCACGCGCTGCTGCGCAACGAGGTCCTCGAGCGCGCGGACATCGACCGCATCATGGCCGCCGGGGAGCGCGCCGGCCGGGTGGCCGATCTCCGCGTCGTCGCGGCCGCCGACGCGGACGCCTGACCGATCGGGGGGCTGCCGGGCTCAAGCGGCGCGGCGGCCGGGCCGACAAAGTCGGTGTGGACGTCGCCCGTTCCAGCGCGCGCGAGGCCGACCGCGCGGCGGGACGGCGGACCGCCGAGCTGCGCCGCCTGCTCGAGCCGGGCGCCATCCACGCCGTCTTCCAGCCGGTCGTCCGGCTCGCCGACCTCGACGTCGTCGGCTACGAGGGCCTGGCGCGCTTCCCGGCCCCGGCCGGCCTGTTCGCGCTGCCGCCCGACGTGACGCTGGCCGCCGCGGAGCGGGACGGCGTCCGCGCGGACCTCGAGGTCGCGTGCTGGGCGGCGATCGCGCAGGCCGGCGCACCGCCCGGCGGGCGGCTGCTGTTCCTCAACGTGAGCGTCGCGGCGCTCGCGCATCCCGGCTTCGAGGCGCTGGCCGAGCGCCTGCCGCCGCGCCTCGTCCTCGACCTCTGCGACCAGGAGCCGCTGCGCCGGCCCGACGTCCTGGAGGACCGCCTGCGCCCGTGGATCGCGCGCGGCGCGATGGTCGCCGTGGACGACGCGGGCGGCGGGTTCGCGTCGCTCGACCACGTCGCCCGGCTCCGGCCGGACTTCCTCAAGCTGCCCCGCGGCATGGTCACCGGGGTGGACGCCGACCCCTCGCGCAAGGCGGTCCTGCGCGCCACGGTCGCGTTCGCCCACGAGGTCGGCGCGCGCGTCGTCGCCGAGGGCGTGGAGCGGGAGGGTGAGCTCGCGGTCCTGCGCGAGGCGGACGTCGACTACGGCCAGGGCTGGCTGTTCGGCCGTCCGGCCGAGGCGTGGCCGCCCGACCTCGAGCCGGCCGACCACTCGCCGCGCGGCGCCTCCCGGCGCGACCGCGACCGGCT
>DATMVH010000279.1:0-3546 GCA_035563395.1 Solirubrobacteraceae bacterium | reverse complement strand
CGGCGAGCGCCAGCAGGACGAGCAGGACGGCGAGTCGGCGGGCCATCGCGCGGTCCGCTACCCCGGCGGCGTTCGCGCCATGCCGCCCCCGGTTCGTCACACGAACGCCGGGCGAGCGGGGATAGTGCCGGTGCATGCGGTCGCGAGCCTCCCGCGCGGTGGTCCTCTGCGCCGGCGCGCTGGTCCCCTCCCTCCCGGCAACGGCCGTCGCCGAGCCGCTCGTCATCGGCCACCGCGGCGCCTCGGGCCATCGCCCGGAGCACACGCTCGCGGCCTACGCCCTCGCGGCGCGCATGGGCGCCGACTACGTCGAGGCGGACCTGGTGTCGACGAAGGACGGCGTGCTCGTGGCCCGCCACGAGAACAACATCGCCGACACGACCGACGTCGCCTCCCGGCCCGAGTTCGCCGATCGCCGCACGACGAAGACCATCGACGACGCCGTTCAGGTGGGCTGGTTCACCGAGGACTTCACGCTCGCGGAGCTGCGGACGCTCCGTGCCAAGGAGCGCCTGCCGGCCGTGCGGCAGCGCAACACCGTCTACGACGGCCGCTACGCGATCCCGACGCTGCAGGAGGTCGTCGACCTCACCCGCCGACTGTCGCGCGAGCTGCACCGCCGGATCGGCATCTACCCGGAGACGAAGCACCCGACGTACTTCCAGTCGATCGGCCTGCCGCTCGAGCCGCCGCTCGTCGAGACGCTCGAGCGCAACCGCCTCAACCGGCGCGGGGCGAAGGTGTTCGTGCAGTCGTTCGAGACGGCGAACCTCAAGGCGCTCGGCGCGCAGCTGCGCGTGCCCCTCGTCCAGCTGCTCGACATGCCCACGCGCCGGCCGTACGACGTGGTCGTGGCCGGCGGGACGACGACCTACGCCGACATGGCGACGCCGGAGGGCCTCGCGGAGATCGCCGCGTACGCCGACACGGTCGGGCCGTCCAAGGACTACATCGTCGCCCGCGATCCCGACGCAAGCATCGCCGGCCCGACGTCCTTCGTGGCCGACGGCCACGCCGCCGGGCTGCAGGTCCACCCGTACACATTCCGCAACGAGAACCAGTTCCTGCCGCTCGACTTCCGCCGCGGCGACGACCCGAACGCCTACGGCAACGCCTTCGCCGAGTACGCGCTGTTCTTCGGCCTCGGCGTCGACGGCGTGTTCTCCGACAACCCGGACACCGCCGTGGCGGCGCGCGAGGAGGCGGGCTAGTCGCGCTGCATCTCCGTGAGGATGCGGTGCACCAGCGTGTCGTCGTCGGGCCGCGGCGGGCGGATCGCCGCGATCAGCCGCTCCACCACGTCGTCGTGCCACTCGTGCGTGTAGAGGAGCAGGTAGCGCAGCATCATGAAGCGGAGATAGCGATCGGCGTCGGTGCCGGCGCCGCCGATGCCGGCGTCGCGGAGGACCTCGACGATCGGCTCGAACTGGTGGCGGTACCAGGACATCGCCAGCTCGCCGCGCGGGATCAGGCGGCCCGCGACCTGGCTTTCGCGGAACCCGCGGGCCTCGATCAGCACGGCGAGCTGCGCGTAGCGCCATTGGTCGGTCAGGCGCACGCGCTCGCGCAGCGCTCGCGGCAGCGGCACGCGCTCGAAGAAGATCCGCTCGTGGTGCTTGAGCGGGATGTCGCGCGCGCGCAGGCCCCGGTCGGCGCCGAGCTTCGTGCCCACTTCACGGACGTTCGCGCGGATCGTCAGGTCGCCGAGCGAGCGGGCGACGGAGACGCGGTGGTGACCGTCCTCGACGAAGTAGAGGCCGCCCACGCAGTACACGTCGATCGGCGGCAGCGGCGTGCCCGCGCGCCGCGCCGCGGCGACGCGCTCCCAGCGGCTGCGCAGGTGCTTGCTCGCGGGGCGGAAGGCGCGGTCGAACTCCCCCGACCGGCGGTCGACCGTGCCGACGATCGCGTCGAGCGGGATGTCCTGCACGCCGGCGTCGCGCTGCGACCGGCGACCCAGCGCCGCGACGACCTCCTCGAACGGCAGCATCTTGTGCACGTCGTCGGGCTCGTGCCGCAGGCGGTTCACGATCCGGCCGAGTGCGGAGCGCCGGCGCTGCTTGTCGAAGTCGCGGCTCGCCTCGAGGCTCGGGAAGACCATGGCTCCCGGACCGGTCTTCCCCGCTGGGCCCGTGGCGAACGAGCCACCCGTTCCCGCCCGGACACGCGCGTCGCGCCGGCGACCATCACCGCGTCTGCTGGAACGTCCCAGCGATCGGACTGGTCGCGCGGCACCGCGCCTGCTGTCATGGACCGCCATGACGTCGGGGATGTCACCGCGCGCCTGGATGCTCTTCGCAGCCGTCTCGGTCCTCTGGGGCATCCCGTACCTGTTCATCAAGATCGCCGTCGAGGAGCTCTCCCCGGTCGCGGTGGCGTTCGGCCGCGTGGCGCTCGGCTTCGCGGTCCTGCTGCCCTACGCGTGGCACCGCGGCGCGCTGCGCGGCCTGCCGGCGCGCTGGAAGGCCATGCTCGCCTACACCGTCGTGGAGATCGTCCTGCCGTGGCCCCTGATCGGCTTCGGCGAGCAGCGCGTGACCTCCTCGCTCGCCGCGATCCTGATCGCCTCGGTCCCGCTCGTCATCGCCATCATGGCCCTGCGGTTCGACCCCGACGAGCGGGCGGAGGGCAGCCGGCTGGCCGGCCTGTTCGTCGGCTTCGCCGGCGTCGTCGCGCTGCTCGGCCTCGACGTCGCCGGCCGGCCGGGCGAGCTGCTCGGCGCCGTGGCCATCCTCGCCGCCGCGGTCGGCTACGCGTGCGGGCCGATGATCATCAAGCACCGCCTCGCCGACCTCGACCCGCTCGGCCCGGTCACCGCGTCGCTCGGGCTCGCGACCGTCCTGCTGGCGCCCGCCGCGCTCACCACGGCGCCGTCGTCGGCGCCGTCGGCCGACGCGATCGTCGCCGTCGTCGTGCTCGGGCTCGTGTGCTCGGCGCTGGCCTTCCTGTGCTTCTTCGCCTTGATCGCCGACGTCGGCCCGGGCCGCGCGAGCATCATCACCTACGTCAACCCGGCCGTGGCCGTCGCGCTGGGCGTGACGCTGCTGGGCGAGCGCGTCGGGCCGACCGCGGTCGCCGGCCTGCTGCTCATCCTCGCCGGCTCGTGGCTCTCGACGGGCGGCCGCATGCCGCCGGGCATCCCCGTCCGGTGGCGGCGCCGGGCCGCCGGGGTCGCGCGAAGCGAGTCCGGCGCGTCGACCGCGGGCGCCGATCAGGCGGCGCGCAGCAGCAGCCCTTCGTTGATCGCCGTGACGCGATCGCGGCTGCAGTAAGCGCGAATCGCCGCGCGCGCGGCGCGGCTCATCGCGCGACCACCACGGTACGGCATCCTTGTTCGTGGTCGGGGCGATGAGTCGCGGCGCGAGGGTCCTTCGGCCGGCCGGCGAGAGGACGATCGTAGAGGGCGGTGCGGGTCGCTCGGCAGCCACGACCGCATCGAACGACCGGCAACGTCGGGCTCGCGGAAGGAGAGCTGGGTGTCGGGCACGGGACAGGTGAACGGCGTGGACGTCGTCCTGGACGGCGCAACGGTTCGCACGCTCGACC
>DATMVH010000278.1:0-2436 GCA_035563395.1 Solirubrobacteraceae bacterium | reverse complement strand
CGCCCCGACGGAACCGCGGGCGGGGCCGACGCCCATGACCTCGCGGACGTCCGCGAGCGTGCCCTGCGCGATCGCGCGGGCCTTGGCGGCGCCGGCCGCCAGCGTGGCCTCGAGCGCGCGCTCGTCCGCGCGCAGGGCGTCGTAGCGCTCGCGCACGGGCGCCAGGTAGTCGACCACCGCCTCGGCGACCGCCTGCTTGAAGTCGCCGTAGCGGCCGTCCGCCCACTCGCGCTCGACGTCCTCGGGCGTCGTGTCGCGGGCGACGGCGAGGATCTCGATCAGGTTGGAGATCCCCGGCTTGTCGGGCGCGCGCACGATGTCCGTCCCCGAGTCGGTCACCGCGCGCTTGAACTTGCGCCGCACGG
Source organism: Solirubrobacteraceae bacterium (assembly GCA_035563395.1). Taxonomy (GTDB): domain Bacteria; phylum Actinomycetota; class Thermoleophilia; order Solirubrobacterales; family Solirubrobacteraceae; genus DASQMT01. The sequence goes on along the minus strand of DATMVH010000278.1, from coordinate 2,071 downwards.
CGTCGGGCTCGTCGAGGACGTAGACGGTGCCCTGCTCGCTGCCGCCGGTGGTCGACATCTTGCGCTCGGGCTCCTGCAGGTCGCGCACGCGGGCGCCGACCGTGGGGATCCGGTGCTCCGGCACCACCAGCACCTCGCCGTAGCGGGCGTTGAAGCGCACGGCGACGTCCCGCATGAGCTCGAGGTGCTCGCGCTGGTCCTCGCCGACGGGCACCTCGTGCGTGCGGTAGGCGAGCACGTCGGCGGCCTGGAGGACCGGATAGAACAGCAGCCCCGCGGAGACGAGCTGGCGCTGCTGCACCGACTTGTCGCGGAACTGGTGCATGCGGTTGAGCTCGCCGACCGACGTCACGCTGCACAGCAGCCAGCACAGCTCGGTGTGCTCCATCACGTCGCCCTGCCGGAAGAGGATGCAGCGCTCTGGGTCCAGGCCGGCGGCCATGAGGATCGCCGCGGTGTCGTAGATGCGCTCGCGGAGCGCGGCCGGGTCGTACTCGACCGTGGTCGCGTGGAGGTCCACGATGCAGTAGATCGCCGGATCGCCGCGATCCTGGCCGGCGACGTACTGGGTGATCGCGCCGATGTGGTTGCCGAGGTGCTTGCGCCCCGTCGGCTGGATGCCGGAGAAGATGACCACTGCGCGGGTGAGGCTACCGGCGCCTGGGGTGCTTACAGCGGCTGCCGGATCACCGGCCGCTTGGCGGCGCCCGCCTCGTCCAGGCGGCGGACCGGCGTCGTGTACGGCGCGTGCCGGGCGACTTCCGGATCCTCGGCGCCCTCGCGGAGGATCTCGGCGATCGCGTCGGCGAAGGCGTCGAGCGTCTCCTTCGTCTCCGTCTCGGTGGGCTCGACCAGCAGCGCCTCGTCGACCAGCAGCGGGAAGTAGACGGTCGGCGGGTGGAAGCCGTGGTCGAGGAGCCGCTTGGCCAGGTCGAGCGTCTTCAAGCCGAGCTCGCGCTTCATCGGCGCCCCGGACAAGACGAACTCGTGCATGCACAGGCGGTCGTAGGCGGCCGGCAGCCTGTCGGCGACGCCCTCCTCCTTGAGGCGCGCGAGCAGGTAGTTCGCGTTGAGCACGGCCGTCTCGGACGCCTCGCGGAGCCCGTCGCCGCCGAGCGAGAGGATGTAGGCGTAGGAGCGGACGAACACGCCGTAGTTGCCCTGGAAGCCGCGGAGGCGGCCGATCGACTTGGGACGGTCGAAGTCGAGGTCGAACACCGGCCCGTCCTCGGTGTCCCGCCGGACGACCTGCGGCCGCGGCAGGTAGGGCTCGATGCGGTCCGACACCGCGATCGGCCCGGCGCCCGGGCCGCCGCCGCCGTGCGGCTGGGTGAACGTCTTGTGCAAGTTGTAGTGGACGATGTCGAAGCCCATGTCGCCGGGCCGCGTGATGCCCATGATCGCGTTGAGGTTCGCGCCGTCGTAGTAGAGCGTCGCGCCGGCGTCGTGGACGATCCGCGCGATCTCCTCGATGTTCTTCTCGAAGAGCCCGAGCGTGTTCGGGTTCGTGAGCATCAGGCAGGCGACGTCCTCGCCGGCCTTGGCCTTCAAGTCCTCGACGTCCACGCCGCCCTCGGCGTTCGTGCCGACCTTGACCACCTCGTAGCCGGCCATCGTCACCGTCGCCGGGTTGGTGCCGTGGGAGGTGTCCGGCGTGAGGACCTTCCGCCGCTGGTCGCCGCGGTCCTCGTGGTAGGCGCGCGTGAGCAGCACGCCGGCCAGCTCGCCGTGCGATCCGGCGCTCGGCTGCAGGTGGACGTGCGGGAGCCCGGCGATCTCGGCGAGCGCCCGCTGGAGCTCCCACATGAGCCGCAGCGCGCCCTGGGCGCGGTGCGGGTCCTGCAGCGGGTGCAGCCGCGCGTTGCCCGGCAGCGCGGCGACCCGCTCGTGGAGCTTCGGGTTGTACTTCATCGTGCACGACCCGAGCGGGTAGAAGCCCTGGTCCAGGTGGAAGTTCCGCGAGCTCATGCGCGTGTAGTGGCGCATGATCTCGGGCTCTGCGAGCTCCGGGAGCGCGGGCGGCTCCTCGCGGCGCAGGCGTGCCGGGAGCAGGTCGTCGAGCGACCGCTCG
>DATMVH010000277.1:0-3538 GCA_035563395.1 Solirubrobacteraceae bacterium | reverse complement strand
TCGCGCATGCGTCCGGCGTCGCCTGCGGAAGCGAGAGCTCCGCCGGCGGCGCGGCGGTCGCCGTCGCGGGCAGCACGGCGCCCGCCACGAGCGCGAGGGATAGGCGGGGGGCGGCGCGCACGGTCGGCGGCACATGCTGTCAGCCGGCGTGTGGCACGGCCGCCCGCCGCGGGTAGCACGGTCGGCGTGCACGGCTGGGACGAGCACACCGGCGAGCTGCAGCTGTGGGTCACGGCGCCCACGGAGCCGGAGGTGTTCGGCGAGGCGCTGCGCGCGGTGGCGGAGATCCTGAGCGAGAACGGCCCGCCGGCGGCGCCCGGGCGCGAGCTCCGCGAGATCGCGCTCGAGGCCGGGGACCGCGGGGTCCTGCTCGCCGACTGGATCGGCGAGCTGGCCTTCCTCGCTGAGACCGACGCGTTCGTGCCGGACTCGCTCGAAGCGCTCGAGCTCGCCGGGAAGGGCCTGCGCGCCCGCGTCCGCGGCCACTTCGGGCGCCCGCCGCACCTCGTGAAGGCCGTGACCTACCACGACCTGCGGTTCGAGCGCACGGACGACGGCTGGCGCGCGCAGGTCGTGCTCGACGTGTGAAGGAGGAGCCGTGGAGCTGCGAGCCCTCGACGAGCTGCTGTGGGAGGTCCCTGCCACCGGGCGCGACGACATGCGCGTGCCCGCGCGCGTGTTCGCCGACGCCCAGCTGCTCGCCGACATCCGCGCGGACGACTCGCTCGTGCAGCTGCAGAACGTCGCCACGCTGCCGGGAATCGTCGGCGCCGCCCTCGCCATGCCGGACATCCACTCGGGCTACGGCTTCCCGGTCGGCGCGGTGGCGGCGACCGGGTTGCCGGACGGCGTGGTCTCGCCGGGCGGCGTGGGCTACGACATCAACTGCGGCGTGCGCCTGCTCGTGCTCCCCGTGGACGCCGCCGAGCTCGGCGCGCGCACGGAGAAGCTCGTGCACGAGCTGTTCCGGCGCGTGCCCACGGGCACCGGCCGCAGCGACGGGCTGCAGCTGTCCGGGCGGGAGCTCGACCGCGTGCTGCGCGACGGCGCGCAGGTCCTCGTGGAGCGGCACGGGATCGGCACGGGCGACGACGTCGTGCACACTGAGTCCGGGGGCCGCCTGCCCGGCGCGGATCCCGGCCGGCTGTCCGAGCGGGCGCGGGCGCGCGGGTCCGGCCAGCTCGGGACGGTGGGCTCGGGCAACCACTTCATCGAGCTCCAGCGGGTGGAGCGCATCTTCGACGCCGGGGCCGCGCGCGCCTTCGGGCTGCGCGACGGCGCGGTCACGGCGATGATCCACTCGGGCTCGCGCGGGCTCGGCCACCAGGTGTGCACGGACTACGTCAAGAGGATGGACGCCGCGCTCGGGCGCCACGGCATCCGCCTCCCGGACCGCCAGCTGTCCTGCGCGCCCGCCTCCTCCCCCGAGGGCGAGGCCTATCTGGCGGCCATGGCCGCGGCGGCGAACTTCGCGTGGAGCAACCGCCACGCCATGGCGCACGACGTGCGTGAGGCGGTCCGGCGCGTGCTCGGCGACGGCGCGGCCGCGGCGACCCGGCAGGTGTACGACGTCGCGCACAACGTCGCCAAGCGCGAGCGCCACGGCGACCGCGACCTGCTCGTCCACCGCAAGGGCGCGACGCGCGCGTTCCCGCCCGGCCATCCCGAGCTGCCGGCCCGCCATCGCGACGCCGGCCAGGCGGTCTTCATCCCGGGCTCCATGGGCACGAGCTCGTACGTCCTCGCCGGCCGGCCGGGCTCGATGGAGCGCAGCTTCGGCACCGTGTGCCACGGGGCGGGGCGGCGGATGAGCCGCACGCGCGCGCGCAAGGAGATCCAGGGCGGGGAGCTGCGCCGGCGGCTCGAGGCCGACGGGATCGTCGTGCGAAGCCACTCCGACCGCGGTCTGGCCGAGGAGGCGCCGTTCGCCTACAAGGACGTCGACCGCGTGGTCGGCGTGGTCGAGCGCGCCGGGCTCGCGGCGCGGGTGGCGGAGCTCCGCCCGATCGGCGTCGTCAAGGGCTGACCGACCGGGCGGGTCCGCGGCGAATCGCTAGTGGCGCGGTGCGGGGCGTCCCGCCCGGTCGGGATGCCGGTTGCCGGCGACCATGCGGTAGATCCCGAGCAGGATCATGGCGCCGAGGATGGCGCCGACCAGGCCGCCGAGGTCGAACGCCTCGTTGTCGCCGATGCCGAGCAGCTCCGTGAACAGGAAGAACCCGACGAGCGCGCCGGCGAGGCCGAGCAGGATGGTGGCGAAGAACCCCATGGGGTCCTTGCCGGGCATCAGGGCGCGGGCGATGAAGCCCGCGACGATGCCGAGGATGATGGCTCCGATCATGGAGCGACTCTACCCCTGCACGGAGGGTGCGATTCCGGGCCGGACGAACGTCCGCAGGTTGCAACGCACCGCCCGGCCGTGACCGCGCCGCTCGACGGCATCCGCGTGCTGGACCTCTCGCGCCTGCTGCCCGGCGGGTTCTGCTCGCTGCTGCTCGCCGACTTCGGCGCTGACGTGCTGAAGGTCGAGGACACCGGCGCAGGCGACTACGTGCGCTGGAGCGGACCGCGCGTCCCGGGCGCCGACCCCAGCGCGAGCTCCGCCGCGTTCCTCGCGCTCAACCGCGGCAAGCGCTCCATCCGGCTCGACCTCAAGCACGAGCGCGGCCGTGAGGTGCTGCTGCGCCTCGTGCGCGAGCACGACGTGCTGCTCGAGTCCTTCCGCCCGGGCGTGCTCGACCGGCTCGGCGTCGGCTTCGAGCGCCTGCGCGCCGAGAACCCGCGGCTCGTCCACTGCGCGATCACCGGCTACGGGCAGGACGGGCCGGACCGCGACCGGCCCGGCCACGACCTGAACTACCTCGCGCGCAACGGCGTGCTCGGCCTGACGGGGGAGCGCGACGGGCCGCCCGTGGCTCCCGCCGTGCAGGTGGCGGACGTCGGCGGCGGCGCGCTGACCGCGGCGTTCGCGATCATGGCCGCGCTGTGGGAGCGCGAGCGCTCCGGCGCCGGCCAGCTCGTCGACGTCTCGATGACCGCGGGATCGCAGGCGTGGCTCGCGCTGGTGGCCGCCGGCGTGCTCGCCGGCGCACCGGCGCCGCGGCGCGGGGAGCTCGATCTCGCGGGCGGCCTCGCCTGCTACCGCACGTACCGGTGCGCGGACGGATGGGTCGCGCTCGGCGCGCTCGAGCCGAAGTTCTGGCGCGCGCTGTGCGACGGCCTCGGCCGCCCGGATCTCGTCGAGCGGCACCTCGACCCGGCGGTCGCCGGCGAGCTCGAGCCGCTGTTCGCCGCCCGCACCCGCGACGAGTGGGCCGCGTTCGCCGACGCGCACCCGTGCTGCCTCGAGCCCGTGCTCGACCTCGGCGAGGCGCTCGCCCGCGCGCCGGGCGCGGTCGTCGAGATCGACCAGCCGGGCGCCGAGCAGCCGGTCCGGCAGCTCGGCGTCCCGGTCAAGCTCTCGCGCACGCCGGCCGACCCGCGCCGCGCGCCCGGCCCGGCGCTCGGCGAGCACACCGACGCGGTGCTCGCCGCGCTC
>DATMVH010000276.1:0-7915 GCA_035563395.1 Solirubrobacteraceae bacterium | reverse complement strand
ACGTCGGCGCCGCGGCAGCCGCGCGCGCTCGCGGCGGCGACGGAGGGGAGCAGCAGGACGACGGCGGCGGTGAGGAGGAGGCACGAGAGGAAGCGGGGCACGCTCCTGGGATCGGCAGGCCCGAACGAAGCTCAAGTGCGCCGGTTCCTGGCCGAACGTCCGCCCGCGGCCCTTCGCGTCCTGCCATGATTTGGCGCGTCGCGGGGCGTGGCGCAGCCTGGCAGCGCGCCTGCTTTGGGAGCAGGAGGTCGCCGGTTCGAATCCGGCCGCCCCGATCGAGCGGAGATCCGGCCGACCCGGCCGGCGGGGCGATGCGACCGCCGCGCACGCCGGCACCGCCGGACGTCGCGGTCGGTCGGTCGATCGCCGGCGTGGAAGGGAGCCCGCTGGGAACGGACGTGGGGGCGGCGCGGAGCGCCGGCCTCGCTTCGCCATCGTCGGACACTGCTCGTCAGGCTGCCTGCATGTCGCGATCCACGTCGGTGAGCGTCGAGGGGCTCTCGGCGAGTGGGCGGCGGCCTCCGGCTCCGGCTCGGGCCACCGCGTCGACGCAAGCGCCGCGCGCCTGCGCGAGCACGGCATCGGCGTCACCGCGCTCCTGCCCGGCGCGACCGACAGCGACTCCCGCCGGCGAGCCGGCATGGGCGCCGACACCCCCTCCGGGCGCAAGGAGAGGTTCCCCGAGGAAGAGGTCGCCCGGCTCGGGGTACGAAGGGGCGGATGGCGGGCGAGGACATGGTCGTCGGCGGAGCAGGGGAGTGCTGCCGCGCCGCCCACGTCCTCGCCGACGCGATCAGCGTCCTGTGCACCATCGATGCCGTGCGTGCCCGACTGAGCCGCCAATCCGCCTCCGACCCGAAAGCGAGCCGCCATGACCAGTGAGCCTCCCGACCTCGACCACTTCGACCTCGATGACGCGTGGCGGCTCGGAGCCGCGCTCGCGGAGCGCTGCCGGGACGAGGGTCTTCCGGTGACGATCAGCATCCGGATGGGCGAGCAGCGGGTGTTCCACGCCGCGCTCCCGGGCACGAGCGCCGACAACGACTCCTGGGTGGACCGGAAGTCGCGGGTGGTCCGGCGGTTCGCCTGTTCCTCGCTCGAGGTCCACGACCGCTACGCGCAGGGCGATCCCGACCGGTTCTTCGCGACGTTCGCCCTGGCAGCGTCGGAATATGCGCCGGCGGGTGGCGCGGTGCCGATCCGCGTGCGCGGCACGCTGGTCGGAGTCCTCGCCGTGTCCGGCCTCGAATCGACCGAGGATCACGAGCTCGCCGTCTCGGCCCTCAGGGCGGCGAAGACCCAGGTGGAGAGCCGCGACGCGAGCCCGCGGACAGCCGGCGAGGAGCGACATCGCCGACAGCCCTGAACGGCCGACGGAGCGCGGCTGACGGCTTCCGCCCGGCGAGCGGGCGGAGGTGTCGATCGCCGACGTCGACGGCGGGCGGGCCGAGCCTCGTCTTCACCACCACCACGGTGGTTCTGGAGGCGCCGAACTGGACGCCCGGCGAGCGCGCTCTGCTGTTGAACGGTGACGGCTTCCCGTGGCGGCTCGACCTCCGGCCGCCCGCGGTCCGCGAGCGGGTCGCGTTGGACGGCCTGCCCGCCGACGGACGACGACCACGTTCCGGGACGCCGGACACGAGCTGCGCGCTGCCCTCGCGATCCGGGCCCGCACGGCGCCGGCGCCGCACCGGTCAGGAATGAAGAAGCGGGTCTTTCGCGCCGCACGTAGCCTGACGCCATGGACCGGGTCGCTCAGACCCCCGACTCCAGGAGGCACCATGACCGGCTCTTCCATCGAGGGAATCAAGACCGTGCTGCATCCCGTGTCCGACGTGGAGACGGCCAAGGCGGTGTACACCGCGCTGCTCGGCGGACCGCCGCAGACCGACTCCTCGTACTACGTCGGCTTCGACGTCGCGGGCCGGCACATCGGGCTCGTGCCGGGCGGCGGGCCGCAGGGCATGACCGCGCCCGTGGCCTACTGGCACGTGCCGGACATCGAGGCGACGGTCGCCGAGGTGACGGCCGCGGGCGCCACGGTGAAGGAGCCCGCGCACGACGTCGGCGGCGGCCGCCTCGTGGCCACCGTGACGGACCCCGACGGCAGCGTCCTCGGGCTGCTCCAGGACCGATGACGATCGCGGACCGACGCATGAGCACGGCCACGGACACGCCGTCGCGTGCCCTGCACGCCGCCGACAGCCACGATCTGATCCGCGTGCACGGCGCGCGCGCGAACAACCTCAAGGACGTCAGCGTGGCGATCCCGAAGCGCCGGCTGACGGTCTTCACCGGCGTCTCGGGATCAGGCAAGAGCTCGCTGGTGTTCGGCACGATCGCCGCGGAGTCGCAGCGACTGATCAACGAGACCTACAGCGCCTTCGTGCAGGGCTTCATGCCGACGCTGGCACGCCCGGACGTCGACGTCCTGGACGGGCTGACCACCGCGATCAGCGTCGACCAGGAGCGGATGGGGTCCAACCCCCGCTCGACGGTCGGCACCGCGACCGACGCCGACGCCATGCTGCGCATCCTCTTCAGCCGGCTCGGGCAGCCGCACATCGGCTCGCCGAGCGCGTACTCCTTCAACGTCGCGTCCGTCCACGGCAGCGGCGGGATCACGATCGAGCGCGGCGAGAAGACACGGACCGAGAAGGCGAGCTTCAGCCGCACCGGCGGCATGTGCCCGCGCTGCGAGGGCCGCGGCTCGGTGAGCGACTTCGACGTGTCCGCGCTCTATGACGACAGCAAGTCGCTCAACGAGGGGGCGCTCACGATCCCCGGCTACAGCATGGAGGGCTGGTACGGCCGCATCTTCCGCGGCTGCGGCTACTTCGACCCGGACAAGCCGATCAGGAAGTTCAACAAGCGCGAGCTCCACGACCTGCTCTACAAGGAGCCGACCAAGATCAAGGTCGAGGGCATCAACCTGACCTACTCGGGCCTGATCCCGACGATCCAGCGGTCGATGCTCTCCAAGGACGTCGACGCGATGCAGCCGCACATCCGCGCCTTCGTGGAGCGGGCGGTCGTGTTCACCACCTGCCCGGACTGCGACGGCACCCGGCTCAGCGAGGCGGCCCGGTCGTCGAAGATCGACGGCGTCAACATCGCCGACGTCTCCGCGATGCAGATCACCGACCTCGCCGAGTGGGTGCGCGGCCTCGACAAGCCGTCGGTGGCGCCGCTGCTCGAGTCGCTGGGCGACACCCTCGACTCGTTCGTCGAGATCGGGCTGGGATACCTCTCGCTCAACCGGCCGTCGGGCACGCTGTCGGGCGGCGAGGCGCAGCGCACGCGCATGATCCGCCACCTCGGCTCGGCGCTCACCGACGTCACCTACGTCTTCGACGAGCCGACCATCGGCCTGCACCCGCACGACGTCCAGCGGATGAACGACCTGCTGCTGCAGCTGCGCGACAAGGGCAACACGGTGCTCGTCGTGGAGCACAAGCCGGAGGCGATCGCGATTGCCGACCACGTCGTCGATCTCGGCCCCGGCGCCGGCGCGGCCGGCGGCGCGGTGGTCTTCGAGGGCACGGTCGAAGGCCTGCGGGCGAGCGACACGATCACCGGGCGGCACCTCGACGACCGCGCCGCCTTGAAGCCGTCGGTGCGAACGCCCTCCGGGGCGCTGGAGGTGCGCGGCGCGAGCACGAACAACCTGCAGGACGTCGATGTCGACATCCCGCTCGGCGTGCTCGTGGTGCTGACCGGCGTGGCCGGGTCGGGGAAGAGCTCGCTGATCCGCGGCTCGGTGGCCGGCCGGGAAGGCGTGGTGACGGTCGACCAGGGCGCGATCCGCGGCTCGCGACGGAGCAACCCGGCGACGTACACGGGCCTGCTCGACCCGATCCGCAAGGCGTTCGCGAAGGCCAACGGCGTGAAGCCCGCGCTGTTCAGCGCCAACTCCGAGGGCGCCTGCCCCACCTGCAACGGCGCCGGCATCGTCTACACCGACCTCGGGATGATGGCCGGCGTCGCCATCACCTGCGAGGAGTGCGAGGGCAAGCGGTTCGACGCCTCCGTGCTGGAGTACCACCTCGGCGGCCGCGACATCAGCGAGGTGCTCGCGATGCCGGTGACGGAGGCCGAGGAGTTCTTCGGCGCCGGTGCGGCGCGCACGCCGGCCGCGCACAAGATCCTCGGCCGGCTCGCCGACGTCGGGCTCGGCTACCTCAGCCTCGGCCAGCCGCTCACCACGCTGTCGGGCGGCGAGCGGCAGCGGCTGAAGCTCGCCACCCACATGGGCGAGAAAGGCGGCGTCTACATCCTCGACGAGCCGACGAGCGGCCTCCACCTCGCCGACGTCGAGCAGCTCCTCGGCCTGCTCGACCGGCTCGTCGACTCCGGCAAGTCCGTCATCGTCATCGAGCACCACCAGGCGGTCATGGCGCACGCGGACTGGATCATCGACCTCGGCCCCGGCGCGGGTCACGACGGCGGCCGGATCGTCTTCGAGGGCACGCCCGCCGACCTCGTCGCCGCGCGCTCGACGCTCACCGGCGAGCACCTCGCGGCCTACGTCGGCAGATGACCGGAGCCTCGCCGCCGGACTTCAGCGGGTCACGCGCACGGTGACCCGCTGAACCGCGTTGACGCCGTAGCCGCCCAGGTTCCACGCCTCGGCGGCGTCGAGCGGCTGCGTCTCGCCGGACGCGTCCGTCGCGCGGACGCAGAGCTCGTACTCGCCGGGCTCGGTCGCGCGCCATTCGTACGCCCAGGCGGTCCAGGCATGCGGGCCGAGCCGCTCGCCGAGCGTGGCGTCGGCCCACGTCCGGCCGCCGTCCGCGCTGAACTCGACGCGCGTGACGGCGCCGCGCCCCGACCACGCCCGGCCCTCGACGAGCGTCCGGCCGGCGCGCACGTGGCGGATCCGCGAGAGGAACTCGGGGATGCCCGGCGGTGCCATGAGCGCGTGCGGCTTCTGGCGCGTGACCGGTGAGCCCGGGTCGTCCTCCGTACGGCGGAAGCGGTAGAGGACCGTCTGCTGGACGCCCTCGAACGGCTCGGCGAGCACCGTGACGCGACTCAGCCACTTGACCGACGCCATGCCGTACCAGCCGGGCACGATCAGGCGCAGCGGGAAGCCGTGCGACGGCGGCAGCGGCTCGCCGTTCATGGCGTAGGCGAGGAGCACGTCGTCCTGCAGCGCCTCCGCGACCGGCAGGCTGCGCTGATAGTCCTGCTCGACGCCCTGGTCGACGCCGCGGTCGCGGCCCGTGAAGAGCACCTCGACGGCGCCGTCGAGCACGCCCGCGTCGGCGAGGACCGCGCGCAGCGGCGTGCCCGTCCACTCCGCGCAGCCCACCGCCTCGTCGTGCCACGGCGCCGAGACCGGGCGCGGGGCGAGATGCGCGCGCCCGGAGCCGGCGCACTCCAGCATCACCGGCATCGAGACCGCGGGCCGCGCGCGGAGCTCCTCCAGGCTCAGCCGGAGCGGCGTCCGCACGCGCCCGTCGACGACGAGCTCGTGCGTCGTGGCGTCCAGCAAGGGAACGTCGAAGTGCACGAGCACGTAGTGCATCCCGATCGGCGTGACGGGATGGCGCAGCGCCTCCAGCGGCATGCCGGGATTGCGGAGGGCGAGCGCGACCTCCTCGCGGAGGAACTCCGGTCCGGAAGCGATGGGCATGGCCTGTCCGGCGAGCCTATCCGTCGCCGGGGCGGCCTCGCGCGCACGTCGTCCCCGGCCGTGGATCCCGTCCTGACCGGCGCGAAGCCGCGGGTGTCCACGGCCGATGCCGGTGCTGAAGGTCTCCAACGCCTCCGAGCACCCGGCGGTGCTCGACATGGAGGCGGCGGCGGGGCTGCGCGTCACCGCGGTCGATCCCGGCTGCGCGTCGCGCTGCCGTGGCGGCCGGCCGCGTCGGTTGACGCGGAACCGGCACGGGCGGGCGACGACCCGGCGCGCTCCGCGCGGAGTGGCGGGACGGCGAGCGCGCGCACTGGGTGCGGCTGTACGACGTGCTGCCCGGCAACAGCCGCATCGCCGCCGCGGCGCTGTCCGACCGCGCTCGTCGCCGAAGGCGAGACGACGGCGCGGCTGGCGCAGGCGCTGCGCGGGTTCACGCACGCGCGTGCGGACCGCACGGTGGTGTGGGACGTCCAGCACGCGCCGGCCGCGCGCGAGATGCGCGGCGACATCCGCGATGACCACGCCCGAGCCGTCGTGGCGCGCGTGCTCGACGCGTCACGCCGGTCTGGCCGCGGCTGCGGACGCAGGTCGCCTACACCGATCTGACCGTCGACAACGCCCTCTCGCGCTGGACGAGTCGCACGTGCCCCCACGCTCGCGACCGCGCTCACCGGGACGCGCCGAGGCGACCCCCGGGTGAGGGCCGCCTCCGGCATCGCCCGCGGCTCAGTCCGGCAGGAGCTCCATGCCGTGCCGCCGGACGATCTCGGCGGCGTTCTCGGGAGGGAGGACGCTCGGCGGCGGGACCGTCGGCGCCTCGGCCGGCACGCTCACCTCGTGGACGAAGTCCTCGAAGCCGCCGGGCGTGAGGACCCAGATCATCCGCGCGCCGTCCGGCCCGACCCGGAACTTGTGCGGCACGTCGCGGGGGCCGAAGGCGTGCTGTCCGGCGGTCAGCTCGACCGTCTCGTCGCCGACCAGGATCGTCACGCTCCCTGTCACGACGTAGAAGCCCTCGTCCTCGCTGTAGTGGACGTGCAGCGGGGTCTCGAGACCGGGGGGCGCGGTGATCTCGAGGAGGGCGTACTGGCCGGCGGTCTCCGCCGACGTGGCCTTGATCTCGGCCAGCATGCCGAAGAACCAGTACTGCGCACCGACGGCGGTGGTGGTTTGCGGAGCGGTCGACGCCTGGGTCGCCACGGGCTGCCTCCTGAGGGCTGGGAGCTGGGGTTGTAGATGACCGACGGGCATGACTATAATTAGGCGGAGGAAATTAGTCAAGGAAATGTCTCCGCGAAATTACGACATGAGCAAGCGCGCCGCCGCCGCCGCGCGGACGCGGCGGCGGATCGTGGACGCCACGCGGGAGCTGCATGGCGAGCAGGGCATCGCGGCGACGAGCTGGGATGACATCGCGGCCCGCGCGGGCGTGGGGGTGGGCACCGTCTACCGCCACTTCCCCTCGCTCGACGAGCTGATCCCGGCCTGCGGCGAGGTGACGATGCAGGTCCTCGCGCTTCCCGACCCGGCGGCGGTGCCGGCGCTCTTCGAGCAGGCGACGGAGCCGGCGGCGCGGCTCGAGCGGCTCGCGCGCGAGGTGTTCGCCGTCTACGAGCGCGGCGCGCCGCAGCTGCGGGCGATCCGCCGCGAGGGCGGCGTCCACCCGCGCGTCGCCGAGTCGCGCGTCGAGGTCGAGGCGTCGCTGGGCGCGCTCGTCGACACGGCGCTCGCGCCGCTCGGCGCGACGCGCGAGGACCGCGCCGTGGCGAGGGCGATGATCGACCTCTGCACGTGGGATGCGCTCCGCGAGCAGGGGCTCGGGCCGGAGGAGGCCGTGGCGGCGGTCGCCGACCTGCTCGCCCGGCGGCTCACCGCCGGCCGGGACTGAGTCCGGCGCCGCCGCGTTGCAGCGGCGCGCCTGACGACGTCACGGCCGCGGATCGAGCGCTTCGGCGACGAGCGCGTGCGCGCGCCCGTTCGCCGCGGACGGCACCCATGTGAACACGACCGTGCCGATGCGCGCCGCCGCCTCGCGGACGGCGCCGCAGAGCTCGCGCAGCCGCGGGTTGGCCGGCTCGAGACTTCCCGTGACGTGCTCGACGACCAGGCGCGCGTCGCAGCGTGCGTCCACCCGCTCGAGTCCGAGGTCCCGCGCGCGCTCGAGGCCGGCCAGCAGCGCGCGGTACTCCGCGACGCTCGCCCCGGCCACGCCGATCGCCTCGCCGTGGGAAGCCAGGAGCGTGCCGTCGGGGGCTGCGAGCACGTACCCGATCG
>DATMVH010000275.1:0-8861 GCA_035563395.1 Solirubrobacteraceae bacterium | reverse complement strand
TGCGCGCCGCCGCGCGCCGCCCGGCCCGTCGCGTCGCGAAGCCGCGGCGGCTCGCCGTCGTCGGCCCGCCGGACCAGATCGGCGCGTGGGACGGTCCGCCGCGCGTCATCACCCGCAGCGGCGGCCCGACCGAGAGCATGCCGGCGATCCACGCGGTTACGCTGCCCACGGGCAAGGTGCTCATGTTCGGCCCGCCGCTCGGCGTCAACCGGCCGCGGAACCCCCGCGCCAACGAGAGCGTCGCGGTGCTCTTCGACCCGGCGACACGGACCTTCGAGGACGTCCCCCCGCCGATCGACCCGCGCACCGGCCTCCGGGCGAACATCTACTGCGGCGGCGCGAGCCTCATGGCCGACGGCCGCGTGCTCGTCACGGGCGGCTACCTCGACTTCGACGAGACCCGGCCGAACTACGTCAACAACCGCGGCCTCAACCACACGTGGGTCTTCGATCCGTGGGCCAAGGCGTGGACGCGTACGGAGAACCTCGGCGGCGGCAACGACACGTCGAGCATCGCGGGCGGGCGCTGGTATCCGAGCCAGCTGCTGATGCCGGACGGCCGCTCGGCGATTTTCGGCGGCATCACGGAGACCGGCACGGCGCTCAACTACAACGTCGAAGTCTACGACCCGCGCAAGCCCGGCGGCGACGCGCTGGACACGCTCTCCGGACGCGTCACCGGCGTGGGGGCGGGCGGGACGGACGAGTTCTTCTACTCCCACGTCTTCTGGATGCCGAGCGGCCGCGGCTACGTCGTCGGCCCGGCGAGGTGGAACTCGTTCTTCTTCGGGCTGCCGGCCCCGCTGAACTTCACGCAGACGGACGCGCCGGAGCCGCGGCTGGAGCGCAGCTACGGCACCGGCGTGCTGCTGCCGCTCAACCGGGACAGCACCGCCGGCCGCGTGCTGCTGGCCGGCGGGATGAGCCACCCGAACCGCGACGACAACCCGGCGAACGACGTCCCCGGCGCGCACAACTACTACCGCCTGCCCGCGACCAACACGACGGAGTCGTTCGGGGAGGGCGCGGCGTCCTGGACGGCCGACGCGCCGCTGAACCGGCCGCGCGCGCACCTCAACACGGTCCTGCTGCCCGACGGCAGGCTCGTGACCGTCGGCGGCGGCGCCGGCGGCAACAACCTCTACGCGTTCGACCCGGCGCGCGCCGAGCGGCAGGTCGAGCTCTTCGACGGCACCCGCTGGATCCTCGGGCCCGAGCAGGCCGAGACACGCGCGTATCACTCGGTCGCCGTCCTGCTGCCCGACGGCAGCGTGATCTCGGCCGGAGACGACAACCCCAACGCCACGGACGCGAACCCGCAGCTCGACACGTACGAGATCTACAAGCCGCCGTACTTCTTCCGGGGCACGCGCCCCGCGATCACCTCGGCGCCGCAGACGGGGAGCTACGGCGGAACGATCCGCGTGGCCGCGACCAGCGCCACGCCGATCGCCCGTGCGGTCCTCGTCGCGCCCGGCGC
This sequence comes from Solirubrobacteraceae bacterium, assembly GCA_035563395.1. Taxonomy (GTDB): domain Bacteria; phylum Actinomycetota; class Thermoleophilia; order Solirubrobacterales; family Solirubrobacteraceae; genus DASQMT01. The sequence goes on along the minus strand of DATMVH010000275.1, from coordinate 7,381 downwards.
GGCGACGCACGCCGTGGACATGAGCCAGCGGCTCGTCGCCACCACCGCCACGACGGTCGGCCCGAACGCGTACGACATCCGCATGCCGGCGAACACGAACGTCGCACCGCCCGGCCACTACATGCTGTTCGTCGTCGACGACCAGGGGCGCCCCTCAGCGGCCTCCTGGCTCGCGATCGGGACGCCCGCGCGGCCGACGGACGGCACGGGCGGCGGCACCGTCGACACCACGCCGCCTTCGGTTGCCGGGCGGGTCCCCGCGCCGGGGGCGACGGGCGTCGCCGTCGGGACGAACGTCGCCGCGGCGTTCAGCGAGGCGGTGCAGGGCGTCGACGGGTCCTCGTTCACGCTGCGCAACACGAGCACGGGCGCCCTCGTCACCGCGACCGTCACGCGGACCGGCACGACGAACGAGTGGGTCCTCGACCCCGGCGCGAACCTCGCGGCCGGCACGTCCTACACCGCGTCGCTGACGGCCGCGATCCGCGACGCCGCGGGCAACGCCCTCGCGCCGGTCAGCTGGTCCTTCACCACCGCCACGGCGCCGACGGGCGACACGACGGCGCCCACCGTCACCGCCCGCGCGCCGGGGCCGGGCTTCATCGACGTCCATCCGGGCACGAACGTGGCGATCACGTTCAGCGAGGCCGTTCAGAACGTGACGACCGGGACGCTGACCCTGCGGCCGGTCTCGGCGAGCGGCGCGCTGGGCGCCCCCGTCGCGGCGGCGGTGACGCGCAACGGGACGACGAACCAGTGGCTGCTCGACCCGGCCGGAACGCTGCCCACCGACACGAGGTTCCGCGTGACGATCACCGGCGGCTCGACCGGGATCCGCGACCTCGCGAACAACCCGCTGGCGTCATCGACGTACGACTTCCTCACCGGCCCGAGGCCGTCCATCACCGCCCGCTCACCCGGCGTCAACGCGACGGGGTTCAACCGCACGGCGAACATCACGATGACGTTCAGCGAGCCGGTGCTGAACGTCAACGCGACGAACATCGTCCTGCGCGCCACGGCCGGCGGCGCGCAGATCGCCGCGACCGTGAGCTACAACGCCACGACGCGCGTCGCGACGCTCAACCCGAGCCCGACGCTGGCGGCGAACACGCAGTACACCGTGTCGTTCATCGGGAACACGACGTCGGGGATCCGCGACGCCGCCGGCAACGCTCTGAACCCGGCGCTGGCCGCCTGGAGCTTCCGCACCGCCGGCTGAGGACGCCGCCCGAGCCCCGCGGCGCCGGGTTCGCCGGGCGGACGCCATTTGCGTGACGCCCGGCGTTTCGGCGTGCCGTCGTCCCGGTTAGCGATCTGCCATGGCGACCACGCGAGAAGGCAGGACCGCATGAAGGGCAAGGCGGCCATCACGGTGTACCGCTCGCGCGAGGAAGTGGAGCGGCTCTGGCGGGACTCGGCGTACCGGCCCAAGTACATCGGCGACGCGGACGCGGCGGTCACCTTCAACGACGCTCCCGGGGACCGCGGGACGGAGATCCACGTGGACCTCGAGCGGACCGGGCGCGGGGGAAGGCTCGGCGACGTGGTGCAGAAGGTCGTCGGCGCCGAGCCGCTCGCGAAGGTGAAGGACGACCTGCGCCGCTTCAAGCAGCACGTCGAGACCGGGGTCATCTCGCGGTCGGACGGCACGCCCGAGGGCGAGTCGGCCGAGCGCAAGCTCAAGCAGCGCCCCGCGCAGCCGCTCGACGAGGCCGAGCTGCAGAAGGCGGGCATCTGATGCGCGCCACCGTGTGGTCGGGCCGCAACAGCGTGCAGGTCGAGAACGTTCCGGACCCCAGGATCCTCAACGACCGCGACGCCATCGTGAAGATCACCTCGACGGCGATCTGCGGCTCGGACCTCCACCTCTACGACGGCTACATCCCGACGATGAAGCGGGGCGACGTCCTCGGGCACGAGTTCATGGGCGAGGTCGTGGAGGTCGGCAAAGGCGTCGGCAACCTCCGGGTCGGAGACCGCGTCGTGGTGCCGTTCCCGATCGCGTGCGGCGACTGCTGGCAGTGCAAGCACGAGCGCTACTCCGCGTGCGAGAACTCGAACCCGAACGCGGGCCTCGCCGAGAAGCTCTTCGGCCACCCGACGTGCGGCATCTTCGGCTACTCGCACCTCACCGGCGGCTACGCCGGCGGGCAGGCCGAGTACGCGCGCGTGCCGTTCGCCGACGTGGGGCCGATCAAGATCGAGGACGACCTGACGGACGAGCAGGTCCTGTTCCTGTCGGACATCCTCCCGACGGGCTACTTCGGCGCGGACCTGTGCGACATCAAGGGCGGCGAGTGCATCGCGGTCTTCGGCGCCGGCCCGGTCGGCCAGTTCGCGATCGCCAGCGCCGTCATGCTCGGCGCGGAGCGCGTGATCGCCATCGACGCGTACCAGTACCGGCTGGACATGGCGCTCAACAAGGCGGGCGCCACCGACGCGATCAACTTCGACGAGGACCCGGACATCGTCGAGCAGCTCAAGCTCCTGACCGGCGGCCGCGGCCCCGACGCCGTGATCGACGCGGTCGGGATGGAGGCCACGCACGGGCACGGCGCGCTGCACACGATGGAGCGCGTCAAGCAGGCCACCCGCCAGGAGACGGAGCGCGGCCACGCGTTGCGCGACGCGATCCTCGCCTGCCGGCCCGGCGGCATCGTCTCCGTGATCGGCGTCTACGGCGGCCTGATGGACAAGTTCCCGGCGGGGGCGCTCATGAACAAGGCGCTCCAGCTGCGGGCGGGCCAGGCCCCGGTGCAGAAGTACCTCCGCCCGCTCTACGAGCGGATCCGCGACGGCGACATCGACCCGAGCTTCGTGGTCACGCACCGCCTGCCGCTCGACACGGCCCCCGACGGCTACGAGACCTTCAAGCACAAGCAGGACGAGTGCGTGAAGGTCGTCCTGAAGCCCTGAAAGGACGGATCCGATGCCCTTTCCTCCCAGGCCGGTCGACGCCACGCTGCACGGGGTCGTCGACTACACCGCCGGCGCGTTCCATCTGACGGTCTTCCCCAAGCTGGCGGGAATCGAGGGGACGCGCTCGGCGCGGCAGATCCGGACGGCGGCGGCGATCCACGCCGGCTACAGCACGCTGACCGACTATCCCCTCGGGATCGTCAAGCTGCTGCCCTACCAGGCGCACTTGGCGATCGACGCCGTCGGGGCCGTCGCCCTCGCCGCGCTGCCGTTCATCACGGGCCAGTACAAGAAGGGCCCGCGGGAGTGGGTGCCGAACGTCGGCGTCGGCTTGTTCGAGCTGATGTCGCTGTCCATCTCCGACCCCACCGGGCGCGGCGACTACCACGGGAACGTCGACAAGGTCCGCAGCGCGAACATGGAGGACCCGCACCGCAAGATCTACGACGGCGGCCCGGCGGTGCGGTCGGCGGCGAGGGGGGCGCCCGCGTAGGCTCGGCCGGCGTCGCCCGCGGGCGGTCTACGGCTCCAGGCGCGGTCGCGGCACGCGCACCGCAACCGGCCGGCCCGGTCCTCCGCCGGGCGTGGAGCGGTACGCGGGCACGCCGACGCAGGTGAACAGCAGCCCGGCGAGCGGCGCGCCGAGCAGCTCGGGAACCGCCGAGTCGAGGAAGGTCATGCCCGAGGCCCCGGCGCCGAGGGCGTAGGCGGCGAGATGCAGGCGCCCGGCGACCAGGCCGGCCGCGAGCTGCGCGTCGCGGTAGGTCCGCGCGCCGAGCCGCTCGAGCTCGGCGGCGCCGATCGCCACGTAGGCCGCGTCCCCGCCCAGCCACTGGTCGAGGCAGACGCGGACGAGCTCCTCGCGCGGCACGCGATCCCGCACCGGGTGCGCGAGGTCGGGCACGCGGTAGACGCCCGGCGCCACGTCGCGGACCGCGTGCACGACCACGAAGTGCGGGACGTGGATGCCGCGCAGCGCGACCGCGAGCGGCCAGTCCAGCAGCTCGCGCGCCACGCCGGCCGCGGGGTCCATGCGCCGTGCGGACCCGCGGTGCAGGATCACCTCGTCGAGCGGCGGCGTGGCCTGCGACGGCGGAGCGGCGACCGGCCCGGCGGGCCACGGCGCTCCGAGCCCCTCCATGTCGCCGGCGCGCTGCGTGGCGGTGACCAGCGGGAGCTCCTGCGGGTCGCGGTCGACCTCGCCGCGTTCGGCCGGACCGCCCGGCTCCGTCGCCGGCGCGCCGGCGCCGAGCGTCACGAGCGCGAGCGGGAACTCGTGCACCCCGTCCGCGCCGACCAGCGCGCTCACGCGCGCGTCGGGGAAGCGGCTCCACAGCCGCGGCTCGGCGCCCGCCGCGGCGGCCGTGGCGAGCAGCTGGGACAGCATCGTCCCGGCGTCCCAGTAGACGTGCCGGTAGCCGCGCTCGGCGTAGCGCCAGCCGGTGCGCCACGGCACGCCGCACACCACGACGGTCGTGCCGCCCCCGGCGGCCGGCGGGCCGACGCGCCGCAGCGCATGTGCCTGGGGGTCGTACCACCACACGCCGTCGGACAGCCCCGCGACGCCGCGCGCGGCGACGTAGAGCTCGAGCGGGAAGCGGCCCCCCGCCGAGCCCGCCGCGCGGTAGAGCAACGTGCGCGGCGGGGTCGGCCGGCGCGTGACGCGCACGACGCCGGCCGACAGGTGCAGGAGCCGGCCCACGGCGGCGAGGTCGAGCGCGCGACCGGCCGGCGGCAGCCGTCCGGCGAGCGCGTCGCCGGCCGTGACCCCCACGGCGGGCAGCTCACGTGGCAGCTCCGCGACCTCGAGCGGCTGCCGGTAGCGCTTGACGGGCGGCGGCAGGCGGGCGGGGTCGTTCGGCGTGAGGTCGGAACGCAGCCGCGGGTCGTCCGGCGGCGTCGTCGAGTCGCGCCCGGGCCCGAACGAGGTCAGCCGGTGGTAGACGGCTGCCGCCTCTCGCGAAGCGTCTCCGTCGGAGGGCAGAGGGGGGTCCACGTCCTGCGACGGATCGTAGGTCCTCCTTGCGCGCGAGGCGCACACGGTGGCGGTGGAGTACGTTCGGCACGTGGCGCGGCTCCGCCGTCTCGGCCTGGACCTGGTGATCGCGATCGGGGCGGTCGTGGCCGCGCTCGAGGTCGCCTTCGAGCGCGAGGAGCTCGAGCCCGGAACGTCCCTGTGGCTGGCCGTGCTCGCGGTCGTCGTCCTGGTGGCGTCGCTGCTCCTGCGACGCCGCATGCCGTTCGGCGCGCCGCTCGCGCTCTGGCTGCTCGCCGCCGCGATCACGTTCTTCGACGGGCGGCTGATCGGCATGAGCGCCGCGGTGTTCGCCGCGGGCATGGCGGCGGCGTTCCTCCTCGGCGCGGTCACCGACGCGCGGCAGAGCCGCGTGGGGCTCGTGGTCACGGTCGTCGCCGCGGCGATCGTCGTCCACAACGGGCCGGACCCTGCGCCCGGCGACTACCTCTTCACGCCGGCGCTGTTCGCGATCGCGTGGCTCACCGGCTTCGCGCTGCGCGAGCGCGCCGCCCACGCCGAGGCCGCCGAGGCGCGCGCGGCGCAGGCCGAGCGCGAGCGCGAGGAGAACGCCCGCCGCGCGGTCTTCGCCGAGCGCGTGCGGATCGCGCGCGAGCTGCACGACGTGGTCGCGCACCACGTGAGCGTGATGGGCATCCAGGCCGGCGCGGCGCGCGTGGTCGTCGACCGCGATCCCGTCAAGGCGAAGGAGGCGCTGAGCGCGATCGAGGCCTCGAGCCGGCAGGCCGTGGTGGAGCTGCACCGGCTGCTCGGGTTCCTCCGCCAGGCGGGCGACCGCGACGAGCGCGCGCCGACGCCGCGCCTCAGCGAGCTGCCGCGGCTGGCGGCGAGCATGCGCGACTCCAACCTCTCGGTCGACGTCCGGATCGAGGGCGAGGCGCGCTCGCTGCCGCCGACGATCGACGTCTCCGCGTACCGCATCGTGCAGGAGGCGCTGACCAACACGCTCAAGCACTCGGCGGCCTCGCGCGCGGACGTGCGCCTGCGCTACGGGCCCGACGAGCTCGAGGTGGAGGTCGTCGACGACGGTCGCGCCGACGGAGCGGTCGCGACCACGGGTCCCGGCGGGCTGGGGTTGATCGGCATGCGGGAGCGCGCCGCGCTGCACGGCGGCCGCCTGAGCGCCGGCCCGCTCGCGGACGGCGGCTACCACGTCAAGGTCACGCTGCCGACCGGCTCGGGTGCGCCGTGAGCACCCGCGTGCTCCTCGCCGACGACGAGTCGCTCGTGCGGACCGGGTTCCGCATGATCCTCGAGTCCGAGCCCGACATCGACGTGGTGGGCGAGGCGGCCAACGGCGAGCAGGCGGCCGCCGCGGCCGCGCGGCTGCGTCCCGACGTCGTGCTGATGGACATCCGGATGCCGGACGAGGACGGGCTGCAAGCGACGCGGCGGATCACCGGGAACCCGGACGTGGCCTGCCGCGTCGTCATCCTCACGACGTTCGAGCGCGACGACTACGTCTTCGAGGCGCTCCAGTCCGGCGCCAGCGGCTTCCTGCTCAAGAACGCGCCGCCCGAGGAGCTCGTCCGCGCCGTCCGCGTCGTCGCGGCGGGGGATGCGCTCCTCGCGCCGTCCGTGACCCGCCGCATCGTCGAGCAGTTCGCCCGGCGGCCGCTGCGGCCGGACCTCGGCGCGCAACTCGAGACCCTCACCCAGCGCGAGCGCGAGGTGCTCGTCCTGCTCGCCCGCGGGAAGAGCAACGCGGAGGTCGCCGCGGAGCTGTTCGTCTCCGAGGGCACGGTCAAGACGCACGTGTCCAGCGTGCTCTCGAAGCTCGGGCTGCGCGACCGCGTGCAGGCCGTCGTGCTCGCGTACGAGAGCGGGCTCGTCACCCCGGGCGGCTGAGCCGGCTCCGTCGGAGGGCGCAGACGCGCCCTCCGGGACCTGCCGTGTCCGTGCCGGCCCTCGTCGTCGCGGCGCTGCTCGGCGCCGCGTTGCCGGGCAGCCTCCTCGACCTGACGACCTACGACCCGTCCTCCGTCTGGGCGGCGGGCAACATGGTGTCCGATCTCGACGACCTCGCGCGGTTGTACCCGCGCTGCTCGCCGGAACGGCTGCTCTCGCCGGCGGCGCTGGAGGAGACGAAGGGCCGCGGGCGGCCGTGGCCCGCCGCGGCCCGGGAGCAGTTCGAGCTGACGGGCAGCGGTCGGGCGGCGAGGCCCTGGCCGGCACGGGACGGTGCCGGACCGGCGCCGCATCGCGGTCGACGCGTCCAGCGCGACCGGCGGCGGATCTGTCGCGCGGGGGAGAGCCGCCGCTGCGGATCCGACTCGCGGGGGAGGTGGCACGGGACGCGCGGCCGATGACGGCGGCGCGCGCCGCCCGGACACTGCGCCGATGACCACGCGAACCACCACGCCCGAGCCGGCGACCGTGGCCCGGCGCCGCCCACGGCGCCGGGGCGCCGCCGCCGGCGTCACC
>DATMVH010000274.1:0-2404 GCA_035563395.1 Solirubrobacteraceae bacterium | reverse complement strand
AGCCGTCGATTCCGCAGCTGTCGCCGGCGGCCACCACCGGGATCGCCGGGCGGTCGGCCCACGCGCGCCGCAGCAGCTCGCCGAGGACCTCGGGCGGCTGGGCGCCCGAGGCGCCGATCTTCCGGTCGACGACGAAGAACGGCACGGCGCCGATCCCGAGCGAGGCGGCGGTGCGCTCGTCGTCGCGCACCTCCTCGGCGAAGCGGTCGCCGGCGAGCAGGTCGCGGACCTCGTCCTCGGGCAGGCCGGCCTCCGCGCCGAGCCGCTCGAGCACCGCCGGGTCGCCGATGACCTCCCCCTCGGTGAGATAGGCGCGCATCAGCCGCTCCTTCATCGCGTCCTGCGCACCGTGGGCGGCGGCGAGGTGGAGGAGCCGGTGGGCGTCGAACGTGTTGCCGCCGCGCGCGAGGTCGAAGCGGAACTCCAGCCCGTCGCCGGCCGCGACCTCGGTCATGCGCGCCTGCATGGCGAGCGCCTGCTCCCGGCTCGTGCCGTACTTCTGCGCGAGGTGCGTCGCGCCCTCCACCTCGCGCTCGCGCGGGGCGGACGGGTCGAGCTCGAAGCTGCGCCACGTCACGGCGACCTCGTCGCGGTGCTCGAACCCCGCCAGGGCGGCCTCGAAGCGGCGCTTGCCCACGTAGCACCACGGGCAGGCGATGTCCGACCAGATCTCGACGTTCAGCACTGCGGTTCCCTCGCTCGAACGTTGTACAGGCAACTACCAGCGTAGCGCCGGCGAGGCCGGCGAGGCCGGCGAGGCCGGCGCGCCGCCGACGTCGCTCAGTCGTTCCAGTCCGGCGCGAAGTCGGGGTCGAAGTCGCGCTGGTCCTTGGGCAGCGCGTCGATCCGGGCGCGCTCCTCGTCGGACAGCGTGAAGTCGAACACGCCGAAGTTTTCCACCCGGCGCTCCGCGGTGGCCGTCTTGGGGATCGCCGCGACGTGCGGCTGGTCCAGGAGCCAGCGCAGCGCCACCTGCCCGGGCGTGCGGTCGTGCGCCTCGGCGATCTCCTTGATCGCGGGGTCGCGCGTGACCTTGCCCTGCGCGAGCGGCGCATAGGCCGTGACGAGCAGGTCGCGCTCGCGGGCGATCTCGAGCAGCCCCTCCTGGCCGAGGAACGGGTGATACTCGACCTGGTCGGCGAACACCGGGCCGTGCTCCAGCGCCCGCCGCAGGTGGCCGGGAGGGAAGTTGCTGACGCCGAACTGGCGGATCTTGCCCTCCTCGCGCAGGTCGGCGAGGGCGCCGATCGTCTCCCCGATCGGGACGTCCGGGTTCGGCCAGTGCAGCAGGAGCAGGTCGACGTAGTCCGTGCCGAGCAGGCGCAGCGAGTCCTCGGCGGACACGCGGACCCGGTCGGCCGTGGCCATGTCCGGCGGCACCTTCGTGGTGAGCCAGATGTCCTCGCGCGGCACGCCGGAGTCGGCGATGCCCTGCCCGACCTCGCGCTCGTTCTCGTAGCCGCGGGCGGTGTCGATGTGACGGTAGCCGATCTCGAGGGCGTGACGGACGCCCTCGCGGCACTCCTCGCCCGGGAGGCGGAACGTGCCGAAGCCCAGCTTCGGGACGGCGACGCCCTGGATCTCGACCGTTCGGTCTGCGCTCTCGACGGTGGTCATGCTCCGGCCACTACCCGGCGACGCCGCCGAACGATCCGCCCGCGGTCACCGCGGTTTCCAGCGCGCGCACGAGTCCCGGCTCGTCGAGCGCCGGGTCCTGCGCCGTCAGCAGCTCCTCGGCCGCGCGCCGGCCGCCGAGCCGGCGCAGCCCCCGCTCGCCGTGCTCCACGACGAAGTCCGCGAGCGCGCCGGCGCGCCGGGCCGCGAGGCGGACGGCGCGCACGTCGAGGCTCGCGCGATGGGCGTCGAGCGCCGCGGCGAGCGCGTCGACGCCCTGCGGCGGGGGCACGGCGGAAACGGGGAGGACGGGCGCGCGGCCGCCGAGCGAGCGCATCGCCGCGTGCAGGTCGGCGACGGCGCGCCGAGCGCCCGCGCCCGTGTCGGCCTTCGTGACGACGAGCAGGTCCGGGACCTCCATGATCCCCGCCTTCAGGAACTGCAGGACGTCCCCGGAGCCGGGCTGGACGATCACGGCGACCGTGTCGACGGCCTCGGCGACGTCCGTCTCGGACTGGCCGACGCCGACGGTCTCGATCACGACGACGTCGAACGCGGCGGCGAGCGCCTGGGCGGCGGCGCGGGTGGCGGGGGCGAGGCCGCCGAGCCGCTCGCCGGCCGCCGTCGAGCGGACGAACAGGCCGCGGTCCTTCGGATCGGCGTCGATCCGGGCGCGGTCGCCGAGCAGCGCGCCGCCCGAGCGCCGCGACGAGGGGTCGACGGCGAGCACGGCGACCGTGCGCCCGTCCGCGCGCCAGTGCCGCGCGAGCACGCCGAGCAACGTGGACTT
>DATMVH010000273.1:0-2996 GCA_035563395.1 Solirubrobacteraceae bacterium | reverse complement strand
GCCCGCGCCGGGCGGTGGCAGCGGACCGGGAACGCTCACGGCCGCGGACCATGACAGCTACGCTCCCGGGCCGTGGACCTCGATGCCACCGAGGTGCGGGTGCTCGGCTGCCTCATCGAGAAGCAGCGCGTCACGCCGGACGCCTATCCCCTCAGCCTCAACGGGCTCCGCCTCGCGTGCAACCAGACGACCAACCGCGACCCCGTCGTGCAGTACGACGAGGAGACCATCCGCGCCGCGCTGCACCGCCTGGGCCGGCGCCGCTGGACGCGGCTCGCGAGCGGGCACGGCAGCCGCGCGGCGAAGTACCGGCACCTGCTCGACGAGGCGCTCGGGCTGGATCCCGGGGCGATGGCCGTCCTGGCCGTGCTGATGCTGCGCGGCGACCAGACGCCCGGCGAGCTCAAGCAGCGCACGGAGCGGATGCACCGGTTCGCCGATCTCGCTGCCGTCGAGCAGACGCTCGGGAACCTGATGGACCGCGACCTGGTCGCCCGGCTCGAGCGGCGCCCGGGCCAGAAGGAGGAGCGCTACGCGCACCGCCTGAGCGAGGACCTCGACGACGAGCCGCCGGCCGCCGCAGCCGTGGCGCCCGCGACGTCCCCCCCGTCCGCCGCCGTCCACGCCACCTCGCCGCCGCCGCCCTCGCCCGGTGCCGCGACCGCGTCCCGCCCCGCCCCGCCCGCCGTGCCGCCGGCCGACGACGGCCGGCTCGAGCGGCTGGAGCGGGAGGTCGCGGAGCTGCGCGCCGAGCTGCGCGCGCTGCGCGAGGAGCTCGGCGCCTGACCGTCAGCGCGCGGCGACGCGCATGGCGGCGGCGAGCTGGCCGCCGAGGTGGTGGTTCTCCGAGCCCACGCGGACGGTGAGCGGGCCGCCGAACGGCTGGCGATCGGTCAGCGTGAGCGTGACGCCGGGAACGATGTCGCGCTCGGCGAGGTGGCGCAGCATGGCCGGGTCCGCGTCCGAGACGCGGACGAACGACACGGTCTCGCCCACGTCCACGTCCTCGAGCGCGCGCGTCTCCGGCTCGGCGACGGCGAGGTCCGAGCCGGGGATCGGATCCCCGTGGGGGTCGACCTCCGGGTTGCCGAGCTTCGCCGCGATCCGCTCGGCGAGCTCGTCGGACAGCACGTGCTCGAGCAGCTCGGCCTCCTCGTGCACGAGGTCCCACGGGACGTCCAGCATCTCGACCAGCAGCAGCTCGAGCAGGCGGTGGTTGCGCAGCGTCCGCAGGGCGATCCGCCGGCCCTCCGCGGTGAGCCGGACGCCGCGATACCGCTCGTGCTCCAGCAGGCCGAGCTCGGACAGCCGCCGCAGCATCCCGGACACGGAGCCGGGGGTGACGCCGAGCCGCTCGGCCAGCGCGTTCGTCGGCACGGGCCCGTCGAGACGGGTCTCGAGCGCGTAGACGGACTTCAGGTAGTCCTCGACCGCGGGCGATGCGGAATGGAGGGTTTCGGCGCCCACACGGTCAGCTTATTCACCGCGAGTTATTTGGATTCCCTAACTTCTCTGCCACCATGGGGCCAAAGAATGCTCCAGTCGAGCCGATCAACGGTGTTGACGTGAGCGCCCAAGAAGCCTCCGCCACGAACACCGCAACCGTTGAGGCGCCGCTGGAGCTCCGGCGGACGCGGGAGCACGTGCGTCCGCACGGCCGCGTCCGGCGCACGGCCGCGCTCTTCGGGCCGGCGTTCGTCGCCGCGGTCGCCTACATCGACCCGGGCAACTTCGCGACGAACATCGCGGGCGGCGCGCAGTTCGGCTTCCTCCTGGTCTGGGTGATCATCGCCGCGAACCTGATGGCGATGCTCGTGCAGTACCTGTCGGCGAAGGTCGGGATCGCCACCGGCCGGACCCTGCCGGAGCTGTGCCGCGCGAACTTCCGGCGGCCGGTGACCTGGGGGCTGTGGGTGCAGGCCGAGATCGTCGCCATCGCCACGGACCTCGCGGAGTTCGTGGGTGCCGCGATCGCGCTCAACCTCCTCTTCGGCGTGCCGCCGTTCGCATCCGGGCTCATCACCGCCGCGGTCTCCTTCGCGATCCTCGGGCTGCAGGCCAAGGGCTACCGGAAGTTCGAGCTCGCGATCGCCGGCTTCCTGATGATCGTCTGCCTCGGCTTCATGTACGACCTCGCGCAGGTCTCCGTCGACACGGGCGCCCTGGCCGCCGGGCTCGTCCCGAGCTTCGACGGCACGCAGAGCGTGATGCTCGCCGTCGGCATCCTCGGCGCGACGGTGATGCCGCACGTCGTCTACCTCCACTCGGCGCTGACGCAGGTCCGCGTGCGGGACAGCGATCCCCGCGAGCGCCGGCGGCTGCTGCGCTTCCAGCGCGTCGACGTGATCGTCGCCATGGGCCTCGCCGGCGTCATCAACCTCACGATGCTCGTGGTGGCGGCGTCTCTCTTCCACGACTCCGGGAACACGCAGATCGACACGATCGCGGGCGCGCACGGGGGCTTCGACCGGCTGCTCGGCGGCGGCGCCGCGCTCGCGTTCGCCGTCGCGCTGCTCGCGTCCGGCCTGTCGAGCTCCAGCGTCGGCACCTACGCCGGGCAGGTCGTCATGCAGGGCTTCATCGCCCGGCGGATCCCGCTGTTCGTGCGGCGGGCGATCACCATGGCGCCCGCGCTCGTCGTCCTCGGCATCGGGGTGGATCCGACGACGACGCTCGTGATCTCGCAGGTGGTGCTGTCCTTCGGCATTCCGTTCGCGCTCGTGCCGATGATCCTCCTCACGCGGCGCGCCGACGTGATGGGGGCGATGGTCAACCGCCGACACACGACCGCCGTCGCGACCGTGGTGGCGGCGCTGATCATCGCACTCAACGGCTTCCTGCTGTTCGAGACCTTCTTCGGCTGACGCCGCTCAGCGGCGGACGCCGACCTTGCCGACGGCCCCGCGGAGCCCGACGCAGCCGACGCAGCCGACGCACCCCACGCAGCCGACGCACCCCACGCAGCCGACGCACCCCGCGCAGTTGACGTTGCCCAG
>DATMVH010000272.1:0-3828 GCA_035563395.1 Solirubrobacteraceae bacterium | reverse complement strand
GCGGCGCTCGAGCGCGAGCAGCGGGTCCGCGAGCGGCTCGAGGCGCTGCGGCGCGGCGTCGAGGAGGCGCTCACCACGGAGTGACGCGCAGCCGGCGGGCGGCGCACGCCGCCCCGCCGGTCAGGCCGCGACGGTTCGCCGCTCGGCGAGCGGGATCCGGCCGGTCACGCCGCTCACGTCGAGCACCCGGCGCACGGCGGCGCTGGGGACGACCGACAGCGACCACGCCGCAACGTCGGCGAGCGCGGCGAAGCGCGTGAGCAGCCACACGCCGGTGGAGTCCATGAAGAAGACGCCGCGAAGGTCGACCTCCAGCACGGCCGGAGCCGCCGCCACGCCGTCGGTCAGGGCCTCCTCGAGGCGGCCGATCGTCGCGATGTCGATCTCGCCCGCCGCCTCGATGACGAGCACGTCATCGGTTCGGCGGGTCGACAAGGCGAGTGTGGTGGCGCGCACGATGCACCTCGAGTCCGGCGTCGCCGGGGCGTCGGAATGGATGTGGCTCCCTGTGGGAATGCTGATGCGAACCGCCCCTTGCTGGAAGCGGCCCGGCAGCGACGCTATCAGCCCTTCCCGGCCCTGCGCCAGCCTTTTGGGCGCCCACGCGCCACGGGCGTCGCGCATGCGACGTCTTGCGTGTTTGTAACGTCGCTTACAGGCGCGGGTGGCGGATCACGCGAACAGCGTGAGCGCCGGCGCGCGCTCCCCGCGCAACTCGGCGAGGTCGACCTCGACCCAGGCCAGGCCGCGCGCCTCGGCGAGCACCCGTGCCTGCGGCTTGACGACCTGGGCGGCGAGCACGCCGCGGCAGGCGGCCATCGCGGGATCCAGCCGGATCCGCTCGAGGTAGCGGCTCAGCTGCTCGACGGCCTCGATCGTCCCCACGCGCTTGATCTCCACGGCGATCCAGCCGTCGTCCTCGTCGCGGCACATGAGGTCGACGGGGCCGATGTCCGTCGGCCATTCGCGCCGGACGAGCCTGAAGCCGTCCCCGCACCACCCCGGCGCCTCCGCGAGCGCCACCTGCAGGTCGGCCTCCACCCCGTCCTTCTCGAGCCGTGCCGCGTCGAAGTCCATCGTGTGCGTGACGTCGGAGAGCACCTCGGCGAGCCTGATCTCCAGCGCGTCGTCGCCGTTGCGCTTGCGCACCACGATCCGCCCCGGCTCCTCCTCCACCACGGTCGGCGGCGTCATCCAGTTCAGCGGCTTGAACCCGCCGGCGTCCGCGTGCACGAGCACGGAGCCGTCGGCCTTGACGATGACCAGCCGGAGCGCCTCGGGCAGGTGGGCGGTGAGGCGCCCGGTGTAGTCGACGGAGCAGCGCGCGACGATCAGCCTCATCGGGCGCGGGACTCTACCCGCCGCCCAGGACGCCGGCCCGTCCCGCCGTCCGCCCGAGCGCACCGGTTCTCAAGAGAACGCCGCGGGCGTCGATGAAGTGAAGGCGGCGACACGGAGTCGCCGGCGGTCCAGACCCGACGTCATCAAGGAGGATGACCGTGGGCCACGCTGTCCCCACGCTCCCCGGCCGGCGCATGGCCGGCTTCAGATCTCCCCGTCGCCGCATGCGGTGGGCGCTCACCGTGGCTCTCGCCGCGCTCGCCGCCTCGGCGGATCCGGCGTCCGCGTCGGCGCCGCGACAAGGCATCTACGAGAGCTGCAACGTCCAGTACGAGGCGGAGCGGTGCGCGAGCCGGCTCCGCGCCATCGGCGCCGCGGGCTTCCGCGCGGTCCTCAACTACCAGCAGTTCTACGCCGACCGGAAGCACCTCTACGCCTATGCCGAGGCGGCGAGGCGGGCGCGCATCCAGCTCATCTGGCCGCTGAAGGACGAGCCGTGGTGGCGCGGGTCGGGGCTGCGCGCCGAGTACCCGGAGCTCGCGCGCGACTGCCGCTGCGCCAGCGACGCCGCGTTCCTCGACTGGGTCGTCCGGCTGGTGGCGCCGCTGCCCGCGACCTGGGGCTACTACGTCGGCGATGAGACGTCGCCCGCGTTCGCCCTCGAGACGGCGACGCTGGGCAGCCGCGTGCGCCGGATCGATCCGCGCCATCCGCGCCTCTTCGTGTCGCAGGGCTGGTCGCTGGGAGCGAACCTGGCGCCCTTCCGCCCGGCGGCCGACGTCCTCGGCGCCGACTCCTACCCCGTCGGCACGTCGAGCCCGCTGACGGTCGTCGGCGACGTGGCGCGCGAGGTGCGGCGCATCGCCCGCGGCCGGCGGAGCGCCATGGTGTTGCAGGCCTTCAGCTGGGGCCTGTATCCGGGAGCTGGCGGGGAGTTCGATTCCGTGTGGCCGTCGCGCGCCGAAATGCGGAGGATGCGCGACCTCGCCGTGCGGGAGGGCCGGCCGCAGCTGCTGCTGTGGTACAGCTACTTCGACATCCAGCGCTCGAGCGCTCCGGCCCGGCGCTGGCGCGACCTCGTCGCGGCCGCGTTCGGGTAGCGGACCGGGCTAGTCGCGGCTGGCGCGCGGCGCGAGCCGCCAGAGCGCGCCGCCGACCGCCAGCAGCGTCACGCCGGCCATCGCCGTCCACCCGAGCTCCAGCCCGGTGAAGGGCAGCGTGCCGGCGGCGGCCGCGGCGGTCCCTACGCGCGAGTACATCCTCTCCGTCTTCCCTCCCGAGTCACCACGTCCAGGCGCCGCGCTGCAGCGCGAGCCACGCCGACTTCACGAAGAACGCCTCCCGGAGGAGCCCGTAGAGCTCCTCGGGCACGACCAGCACCGCGGTGAGCGCGTACCGCCAGCCGAGCTCGCGGACGCTGATCGCCCGCTCGACGGCGACGACCGCGGTCAGCGCCGTCCACTCCCACTGGACGCTCAGCTCGCCGGCCAGCGACAGCGTGGCGGCGATCATCGCGACGAACGCGAACCGCGACAGGAGCGCCGCGCCGAGCAGGCCCTGGCGCGCGATGTCGGGGTTCGTGACGCGCGTCGCGCCGTAGCGGCGGAGCTCCTCGAGCGTTCCCCGCTGCCAGCGGACGCGCTGCGCGCGCAGCTCGCGGACCGTCGGCATGACGTCCGTGTGCACGCGGCAGTCCGGCGGCGCGACGCAGGCGTAGCCGCGGTGCCGGAGCGCGAGGCTCAGCTCGTAGTCCTCGACCATCG
Organism: Solirubrobacteraceae bacterium; assembly: GCA_035563395.1. GTDB lineage: Bacteria > Actinomycetota > Thermoleophilia > Solirubrobacterales > Solirubrobacteraceae > DASQMT01. Next base: position 724 of record DATMVH010000272.1, on the reverse strand, counting down.
AGGTCGGGTCGTACACGTGGCCGCGCGCGGCGTGGAGCTCGCGCAGCACGCTCGCCCGGAACAGTGACGCGGTGCCCGAGAGCACGAAGGTCGCGCCGCCGCGGCGCGCGAGCGCGCGAGCGAAGCGCGCGTACTCCATGCGCTGGAAGGCGCCGAGCACGCCGCCGCCAGGCTTGCCGTGGAAGTTCCCGCAGACGCCGCCGATGCCGGGGCGCCGGCCGTACCAGGCCGCCGCGTTCTCGATGAAGCGCTCCGTGAGCTCCGTGTCGGCGTCCACGACGAGCAGGAGGTCGTCGGGACCGAGCCCGCCCTCGCGCTCGAGCCGCTCCCACGCCTGGTTGAGGGCGCCCGCCTTCTTGTCGCGGTTGCCGGTGCTCGACCACGCCTCCCAGCCCGGGCGCGCCCGCACGATCTCCTCCGTGCGATCCGTGCAGTTGTCGGCCATCACGATCATGCGGTCCGGCCGGCGGGTCTGGGCCTCGATCGAGTCCAGCGTGAGCGCGATCAGGGCCTCCTCGTCGTGCGCGGGGATGACGACGACGATGCGCGCCGCCGCGACGTCGACCGTCGCCGTGCGCTCCGGGCCCGGCACGCCGCGGCGCGCGAGCCGGCCGGGCAGGCCGCGAGCCGACCTCTTCACCCGTTCGACCGCACGCTTCATGCGGCTCACATCGGCGCCGCAGGCGGGGTCTTGAGCGACGCGTCGGAAAAGAGACCCGCGCTC
>DATMVH010000271.1:0-2171 GCA_035563395.1 Solirubrobacteraceae bacterium | reverse complement strand
GCTCCCGCTCAGCGCGCCCCTGTGGACGCGGATGGAGTCGCTCGGGGTCGAGTCCGGGCGCCTCGGCTCGGAGCGGCTGTCCTCCTAGTGGCCGCGTTATCGGCCGTGGGCCGCGGCCGCGCGAGCGCCGTCCCGATCGCGAGCAGCGTCCAGATCAGCGGATCCTCCAGGAACGCCGCGTACGCCCACGTGTGCACGACGATGGCCACGACCGCCGCGGCCACGACGGCGCGGTACGGGTTGCCCGTGGCGTCATGCAGCAGCTGGCGCAGCGCCACCACCAGCAGCGCGAGGTAGACCAGCAGGCCCACGATGCCCTGCTCGGCCGCGACGGTGATGGGGATGGTGTGCGACGCGGAGACCGCCGGCGGCGTGCCGGCGTCCGCGTGGCGGTCGTACTCCTCGGCGAAGGCGCCCGCGCCCCAGCCGAGCAGCGGTCGGTCGCCGGCGAGCTCGAGCCCGCCCTGCACGAGCTCGTAGCGCCCGGAGGTGGCGTCGTCGAGCCGCTTCGCGTCGCCCAGGTCGAGCCCGATGGCGCCCGGGAAGACGACGAGGATGAGGACGCCGGCCATCGCGAGCGCGGCGAGCGCCGGCGCGACCGCCCGCCACGAGAACCGCAGCGCGGCGAGCACGAGCAGCCCGCACAGCAGCCCGGCGAAGCTCGACTGCGACAGCGTGAGGACGAGCCCGCCCCACAGCACGGCGAGCCCCGCCGTCGCGGCGGCCGCCAGCCGCGGGCGCTGCGACCAGAGCAGGATCGCCGCGAGGCCGAGCATCACCACGGACAGGAAGCGCCCGTAGATGTTGGGGTCGAAGAAGAGCGAGTTGACCCTGAAGTACTGCTCGTACTCGTTCGACGCGATCACCTTCGGGTTCAGCAGCAGCCGCCGCGTCGCGTACTCCCAGAACCCGACGGCGACGAAGACGAGCGCAAGGGCGACCAGCACGCGGAACACCGCGTGCAGCCGCCGCGGGGACCAGTTGAGGTCGCGCATCACCACGAACAGCAGCGCGAAGGGCGCGTAGAAGAAGACCGTCTGCTCGATCGCCTTGTCGAGGTCGGACGAGTACGCCGACTGCAGCGCGTAGAGCACGATCGAGGCGGCGAGGAAGATCTCCAGCAGGCGCGGCGCGCGCGGTGCCGGCGCGTCGGCCCGCAGCCGCGGGACGGCCCACGCGAGTCCGCCGGCGGCGATCACGAGATAGAGCGGCACGAGCAGGTTCGCGGTCTCGCCGCCGGCCTCGACGGGGATCCGGAACGGCAGGGCCGCCACCGCGCACAGCGTCATCACCCACGGCCGCCGGGCGAAGAGCACCGCGAGCGGGACGCAGACCGCCGCCGCCGCGAGCGCGCCGCCGCCGAGCGCCACGAGCGGCCGGTCGCGGGCGAACGACAACTGGGGCGCGTGCCAGATCTCCAGCACCAGCAGCACGGGTCCGAGGACGAGCGCGCCGAGCACCGCCGCGGCCCGCGCGGAGGTCCGCGGCGCCACCATCGCGGCCGCGCCGAGCGCGGCCAGCGCCACGACGCCCAGCACGCGCACCACGTCGGGGATCGCGGCGGTGCTGTCGACGGCGGCGAGCAGCGGCATCAGAAGCGGATCCTCGTCGGGCCGCCGCGCAGCACGTCGGCGATGTTGCGGGTGAGCTGCTGGACCTGCGGATCCTCCTGCAGCCGCAGGCCCCACTCCGGGAGACCGACGCGGATGACGCGGCCCTCCTCCAGCGGGAACGACGCGACCGCCGGGCGAACCGGCGGAAGCACGTCGCCGGCCTCCTCGGCGGCGGCGATGGCCTCCTCGTCGACCGCGGCGAGGGCCACGTCGACGCGCTCCGACGGCTCGGACTCCTCCGCCGCGGTGAAGCCCGCGAGGGCGTCGATGCCGGTCAGGAGGCCGGTGTCACCCTCGTCGGCCACGGGCTGCAGGACCGGCGGGTCGTCGCCGAGCCGTCGCAGCGGCGCGAGGCGCGCGCCGAACGGGTCGTCGGGCGCCGGCGGGAGCGGCCGCAGGAGCCGCGTGCGGGTGACCTCGACGCCGCGGCGCAGCGAGTCGGCGCCGAAGTAGGCGAGCCGCCCTCCGCCGGCCACGTAGTCGCGCAGCCGGCGCGCGAGCGAGCGCGGGACCCAGCGCAGCGGCCCCGGCAGCAGGACGCCGCGGCGCCGCGCCGTC
>DATMVH010000270.1:0-3612 GCA_035563395.1 Solirubrobacteraceae bacterium | reverse complement strand
CGGCGCGGAGCTCCAGCACGGCCCCGGCGATGCGGAACCGCCACGGCTGCGAGTTGTGCGACGACGGCGCGAGGACGGCCTGCGCGACGACGTCCCGCAGGACGCCCTCGGCACGCTCCGCGGCCCGCGACCGGGTCGTCGTGGTCATCGACATGGGTTGCGCTTCCTCGCCCGGTCGTGGGACGCCGGGCCGTCAGCCGCGGGACAGGCCGGCCGGCTCGACGGCCATGCCCACGCACTCGCGCGCGAAGCGCTCGACGGCGTCCCAGTCCGTGTAGTCGTAGTCGTGCGCGGCGTCGGTCGGGCGCCCCGCCCGGCGCATCAGCCGGCGGATGAGCAGGCGCGTCGCGAACCCGTACTCCCGGTACTGCAGCGCGCCGGCGAGGGTGACCGTCTTCCACGGCGTCCAGCCGGTCGCCTCGACGAACTCGTCGAGGTACCGGCGCGTCGTCGCGCGCGCCTCCTCGGTCTCCTCGGCGGCCGTCAGGCAGACGGTGAAGAGCGCCGACGGCACGAGCGCGAGCGCCGTGTGGTGCGCCACGGCCCAGTCGACGATCTCGCGCTGGTGGCGGCCGGCGTGGATCGAGGCGCCGACGATCACGAGGTCGTAGTCGCCGGGCGCCACCTCCTCGGGCGAGCCGGCGACGCGCCGAAGGTGCGCGACGGCGCCGGCGGCCTCCGCCGCGGCGGCGACGCGCGCGGCGACCTTCTCGGTGTGACCGTGCTTGCTGGCGTAGAGGACGAGGACGTCCATGCCGGCCTCCTGGTCGGATCGGGATCTGGCTCCGACTCTGGTGGAGGGGCCCCACGCGGTCATCGGTAGTCCTCCGCCGCACGGGGCGAAGGAACCCGCGGTCCGGCGACGGACGCGGCGCGGCTACAGGTCGCGGCGCAGGAAGGTCATCGCCGCGAGGCCGAGGACCAGGGCGACCCAGAGGCCCGCCCACGCGAGATAGGTGACGGTGAGCTGCGCGTCGCTGAGGAACGGGGACTCGCCGACCTCGGCACCGGCCTGGGTCAGCAGGGTCGGGTCCTGGAAGGCGTGCATCGCCCCGCGCCACAGGCCGTCCGTGGGCAGCAGCATCCGCGACACGGTCCCGACGCGGGCGACGCCCTCGTTGTCGAGCGCGGCGCCGACGCTGCCGACCACGCCGGCGATCCAGGTGGCGCCGAAGAGGCCGACCGCCACGATGCCCGAGGCCATCGGCGAGATGACCGTGGACAGCAGGAGCCCCAGCGTGAGCAGCACCGACGTCTGCGCGGCCAGCAGCGCCAGGCCGGCGACAGGATCCGGGGGCCAGTAGCCGACGGTCGCCCAGACGACGAGGCACTGGGCGAGCCCGGCCAGGACGACGAAGCCGCTCCCGAAGATCACGAGCCCCAGCCACTTGCCCACCAGCACCGCCGAGCGGCGGACCGGCCGCGCCAGCACCGCCAGCGCCATCCCCGACTCGATCTCGCCGGACAGGGTGGGACCGGCGAGGAACGCCGTGCCGAGCGTGGCGATCAGGCTGAGCCCGAACATCACCAGGTTGAGGACGGTGGACGCCACCAGCCTGGCCTCCCCGGTCGTGAGCGAGCCGAACTCGGCGTCGATCCGCGAGAACCCCCAGGCGCTGAGCGCCAGCAGCAGGATCGTCAGCACCGCGAGGGCGCGCAGCACGCGCCGGCGGGCGGCCTCCCGCACCGTGAGGGCGGCGATGGTGAGCACGGTCCGGGCCGTCATCGCCCGTCACCGCCGGAGCCGGTGCGGAGAATGTCCAGCAGCCGCTCCTCGAGGCTGATCCGCCCGGGCTCGACGGCGTGCACGCGGACCCCGAGGGTGACCAGGTCGGCCACGAGGTCCGGCACGGTGGCGGCCGCCTGGTCGGCGCGCAGCGTGACCGTGAAGGCGTCCCCGCTCCGGGTGAGGTCGCCGGCGGCGGCCAGCCGCTCCTCCGCCGCGGAGCCCACCCCGTCGAGCCGCAGCCGCAGCTCGCGCCGGCCGAGCAGCTCCGCAAGGGTGCCCGAGGCGGCGACCCGGCCCTTGTCGAGGATGACGACCCGGTCGCACACGCGCTCGACCTCGCCGATCAGGTGCGAGTTCAGCAGGACGGCCACGCCACGGGCCTTGAGCGACAGCAGCAGGTCGCGGACGTCGGCCCGCCCGAGCGGGTCCAGGGCGCTCGTGGGCTCGTCGAGGATGACGAGCTCCGGGCGCGCCACCAGCGCGACGGCCAGCCCGAGCCGCTGCTGCATGCCCTTGGAGAAGCCCCCGACGCGGTCGCCGGCGCGCTGGCCCAGGCCGACGGCGGCCAGCGCCTCCCGCCGGTCCGCGGCCGGAACCGCGGCCCCCGTGAGCCGGACGTGCAGCGCCAGCACCTCGGCCGGCGTGAGCCACGGCTGGTAGCGGAAGAGCTCCGGCAGGTAGCCCACGCGGGCCCGGGCGTACGGGTCGCGCCCCGGCCGCCCGAGCAGCAGCACGTCCCCGGCGTCGGGCCGGACGAGTCCGAGCAGGATCTTGATGACGCTGGTCTTGCCGGCGCCGTTCGGCCCGAGCAGGCCGACCACCTCGCCGCGGCCGACGGTGAAGGACACGCCGTCGACCGCGGTCCGCCGCCCGTACCGCTTGCGCAGGCCCGAGCACCACACCGCCGCGGAGGGCGGCAGCTCGGCGAGCAGGTCCTCCGCGGCGTCCCGGGCGGGACCGCCGTTCCTGGCGGTGGGCGCGGCGGTCACCGGCGCCACCGCAGTCCGCGGGCAACGGACAGCACCTCGTCGGTGCTCATGGAGCCGGCCACCGCGCAGACGTTGCCGTCGACCACCCACACCACGCCCGCCATCGTGCCGTCCCGCGAGCCGAACACGGTGGCCGGGACGCCGCCGACGTCGGCGGCGGAGGTCGTCACCCGGCCCGCGGGCAGGGGCAGGGGAAGCGTCGTGCCGTCGCCGGAGAAGTCCCGCAGCTGCGACGCGAGGTCGTCCGGAAGCCCGGGCAGGGACAGCAGGTAGTCGCGCGCGGTCGCGAACGGGACGCCCGAGGAGTCGGCGGTGGGCGCGACCGCGCGGGCCACTAGCAGCGCCGGCAGGCCGCGGGCCTCCGGCCACACCGCCGCGAGCCCCGGCCCCGCGACGAGCCGGAACCGGCTGCCGTCGAGGCCCGGAGGCGGTGGGGGGAGCGTCTCGCCGGCGGCTTCGGCGGCTCGCGCCGCCTTCTCGGCCGAGAAGGTGAACACCGCACGCACCCGGCTGCCGACGCGGAACGTGGGCTGCCCCGTCACGCCGCGCGGCAGCTCGCGCACCTCGGGAACCGGAAGACCGCTCTGCCGTGCGGCCTCGGCCGCGTCGGCGACCGGGCGCACGTCGACCTCGTCCATCACCTCGACGTCGCCGTAGGCGGAGAGGTCCGGCAACTGCACCAGGTCGGCCTCGGTGACGCTGACGGGGGCGACCCGCTCCGTGCGGAAGATCTGGAGCCAGTCCGCGGCGGCCGCGACGCCGGCCCCCGTCAGGACGGCGATGACCCCGGCGAGGGCGACCACCGGGCTGCGCAGCGTGGGACGGCGGCGGGCCCTGCGGGGAGTCGCCGCCCCGCGCCGGGGGCGCTCGACGGCGACCGCGGGCGCCAGGCGG
>DATMVH010000269.1:0-2018 GCA_035563395.1 Solirubrobacteraceae bacterium | reverse complement strand
CGGGAAGCCCCCGGGCCAGTCCGTGGCGACGTGCAGGAACGTGCGCGAGCCGGCCGCGGGCCCGCCGCGCTCGACGACGCGCGCCGTCGCGAGACCGGGGTGCGCATCGAGGAGTCCGCCGAGCGCATCCACGTCGCCCCGGCGGATCGCCCGGACGGCGGCGACGGCGAGCGGGTCCCGGGCATCGAGGGTCGTCACGCCGGCCATGGACCGCACGGTCTCACACCCGCGCCGGCGACCGCCGCGGGCCCCGCGAGGAGGCACCGCGGCGGCCGGCGGCGACCGTCACTGGACGATGACGGTGCCCTTCATGAACGGGTGGATGAGGCAGGCGTACGTGAACGTGCCGGGCTGGCCGAACGTGACGGCGTTGCCGGCCGGCAACGGCGTCGCGTCGGAGGCGTCGAGCACGCCGCTGTTCCAGAACCCGTTGCCGTGCAGCAGGCTCGTCAGCGTTCCGGTCGTCCCCGGCGGCTCGCTCGGATACGTCGCGCGCGGGTCGAACGTCTCGCCCTGGAATCCCGCCGCGATCTGGCCGAGGTACGAGTTCGGGTCGTTCTCCGGGTCACCGGGGCCGAACGTCGCCGTGTGGTCCTCGTAGGACCCGGGCGACATGCGGAACTGGAGCGTGGTGCCGACCGGCACCGTGATCGTCCCGGGCACCATCCCGAAGTACTCGACGCCGCCGCGCCCGGCGGAGCCGACGTGCACCACGCCCGGCGGCGGCGCGATGTCCTTCAGCCCTTCGGCGACCTCCTCCGCGCGGTCGATCTGCGCCTGCACGGCGCGGCGGTCCTGCGCGGCGGTGGGCACGCGCCGGCCCTGCGGCCGCACGCGCACGACGCCGCGCATGCCCGGGTGGATGTCGCAGTAGTAGGTGTAGCTGCCGCGCCGCGTGAAGCGCACCGTCATCGGCCGTGGCCGTTGCTGGAGCGGCAGGCCGGAGTTGACGCGGCGCGAGCCGTTGTAGGTGAGCGTCCGCCCGAACGACGGCCGCAGGAGCTCGGGGTTGAACGACAGCACCGGCTGGCCGTTGAACCAGAACGCGGCTCCGGCCGCGTCCACGACGCCGGCCGCCGGCGCGCCCGCGCTGATGAAGCTCACCGCCCCCTCGCCGCGCGGCGGCAGATCCACGGTGTGGAACGCGCCGGTCGGGCGGAAGCGCACCGAGTCGCCGACGTTGACGGTGACGGTGTGCGGGAAGAAGTCGTTGACATCGGACTGGTACCGCTGCTGGAACGTCTCCTGCGCCGACCTCGGCGTCCCGATGTCCACGTTCTTGGTCTTCCCCTGCGCCGCCCCCGGCGCCAGCAGGGCGATGGACGCCAGCCCTGCGCATACCGCGATCTTCGTACGACCGACCACGAGACTCCTCTCCGTCGTGCCCATGCCCGGGCGCAGGCCCCCGCCCCCGGCGGACCCTAGTTCCTCCGCCGCTCTCGTTACAAGCGTCGGGTCGCGATTCACCCCCGTCTCATCCACGACGCGCTAGCGTCGCGGCGGAGATGACGCGCTTGGCGCGGCTGCCGATCCGGATCCGGGTGACGCTCGCGTTCGCAGGGGTGATGGCGGTCGTGCTGGCCGCGACCGGCGTCTTCCTGCTGGTGCGCATGGGCGCCGCGCTCGACGAGTCGATCGAGGAGGGCCTGCGGGCGCGCGCCGGCGACGCCGTCGCGCTGGTCCGGCAGGCGGGCGCGAACGTCGGCAGCCGCCGGGGGCTCGACGAGGACGGCGAGAACGCGGTGCAGGTCCTCGATACGTCCGGCGCGGTGGTCGACGCGACGCCGCGCGCCCGCGGCGCCCCGCTGCTGGACGCCGCCGAGCTGCGCCGCGCTCGGCGCGACACGGTGATGTTCGACAAGGAGGACATCCTCGACGTGGACGTCGCCCGCGTGCTGGCCACGCCCGTCCACGCGCGCGGGAGGTCGCTCGTCGTCGTCGTGACCGCGGATCTCGAGGATCGCCGCGACGCGCTCAGCAGCCTCGGGAAGCTGCTCCTGATCGGCGGGCCGATCGCG
>DATMVH010000268.1:0-2519 GCA_035563395.1 Solirubrobacteraceae bacterium | reverse complement strand
GGCAGCAGGGCTCCTGCTCGGCGACGAGGTCGCGGCGGAGGCGCAGCGCCAGATCGCTCCCGGCCTCGAACCCGCGCGCGACCGGGCGGAGCGCGAGACCGGCGTCCCATTCCTTTCGCCGGGCGGCGTCGCGCAAGCCATCGACACCGGCATCGACGCGATCGGCGACGCCGCCGGAGCCCTCGGGCGTCTACTCGGCGGCGCCGATGAAGCGAACGCACGTGAGCGCGCTCGCGTCACACCGATGCGGTTCCCCGAGCTGCGGCAGGAGATCAACCTTCGCATCGGGGACCGCGTCGTCACGCGCGTCGTCACCCGGGACGTGCTCAACGAGGCTGCCCGCAAAGGCATCAGCCCGCACGTCGGCGGGCAGACGATCGGGCCCGGCGGGAAGCGGGGGTTCTAGCCGAGCAGCACGACGGCCGTGGTGAGCACGGCGAGGCTGAGGGCGATGATCCCGAGCCCGTGGCGCCGATGCCCCTGGCCGATCGCGTAGACGCCGACGAACACGGCAGCGAACGGCAGCAGCAGCGCGAGCAAGTAGCCAACGTCAACGCTGGTCGGTAGCGGCTGGCGAGGCTCGCGGTGCACTGGCGGGAGCGTAGCGCCGCGCATTCGATCGGGAAGAGGTGCGAGTGCCCGTCAAGAAGCGGAAGGTAATCGGGAAGAGGTGCGAGTGCCCGTCAAGAAGCGGAAGGTAGGCCGCGCCCGCGTCGGCGGGCAGATCGGCGGGCTCGGGGTCGGCCCCGGCCGCATCCCCGAGACCCCCGGCACCCGGTTCCCGAGCCCCGGCGGCACCACGAAGCCGGGGTGGGTGAACTTCTGGTCAGACGACCTCAACATCAGCTTCGACTGCCTCCTGAACACGGACGGCGGCCGCGTGACCGGCGGCGGCCCGCAGTACGACGAAAGCCCGCGCGTGCTCCGCACCGACGTGCCGCAGTACCGGAGCACCTCGCCGCTCCGCATGAGCATCTCGATCCTGCTGGAGGGATGGCCGGACACGGACGTGCGGCCGTGGATCTCGCACTTCGACGAGCTGCAGGTGATCCTCCCCCGGCTGCAGCGCCCGCCGACCCTGCACATCCGCGGCAGCGTCCCCTACCGCAACAAGGCGTGGCTCCTCGACGGCGCCCCCGTCTGGGACACCGACCCGACCCCGGTCCGCAACGAGGCCGGCGTCCTCGTCCGGCAGCCGCTGACGGTGAACCTGATCGAGTTCGTCAAGGACGACCAGCTCGAATGGTCGGTGGCGCGCTCCCGCCGCAACGGCCGCGGCGAGGGTCAGCGCGAGACGAAGGTCCGCAAGGGCGAGAACGACCTCGGTGACGTCTCAAAGCGCGTCTATGGCACCCGGAACCGAGCCGTCGAGATCGCCCGCCTGAACAACCTTCCGTACGGCGCCAGGCTGAAGCCCGGCCGCAAGCTCCGGCTCCCATGACGTGGTGGCACGAAGGGCTCCTCCTCGACGGGGAGCGCCTCGACGCGCGCGTTGAGGAAAGCCTGGTGAGCGGCGAGCACATCCGGTCGATGAGTGGCACCAGCACGCTCACGCTCACCGTCCACGACCCGGACCGGACGCTCTTGACGTCCGGGCTGCTGTGGGCGCCGCGCAAGCGCGGCCGCCGCGCCCGCGCCCCCGTCTCCCCCGACGACAGGCTCGGAAAGACGCAGCTGATCCTGTCTGGGGACCCGTACCGCCTCGCCGGCGTCCGCAAGGACGGCCACAACCTGATCGCGACGTTCGAGCACGAGATCACGGCGCTGCTGCGCGAGCAGACGCGGCCGCTCGTCCGCTCCCGCGAGAGCTACACGCGCGCGCAGTTCATCCGCGAGCTCGTGACGCGGGTGAAGGAGCGCCGGATCGCGCACCTCATCTTCAGCGCCGACGTCCGCCAGCCGGTAGAGCGCATCCAGGAGCCGCGCCGCGGCGTCGGCCGCACCGAGCCGGTGACGATCAAGGGCCTGCGCGCCGACGCGGAGCAGCGCCGCAACATCGACCTCGTCCTGCAGGTCATCGAGGAGGAGAAGGCACCGGAAAAGGCGGCGCTCGCGCTCATCGAGGCGTGCATCCAGGAGGCGACGTTCCGCAACCTCGCCGGCGGCGACCGCGACAGCGTCGGCATCCTTCAGCTCCGCGCCCTCCATCTCGGCGGGTCCACGTCCACCCGCGGCGGCCGGCGAGACGTGAAGCTCGTCGCACGCCTGTTCCTCACCCGCGGGTTCTGGGGCCGCGGCGGCGCTATCGAGCTCGCGCGCGCCCATCCGAACTGGACGCCCGGGCAGATCGCGCAGGAGGTGCAGGGAAGCGGCTTCCCCGACGCGTACGAGCCGCACCGCGAGGAGGCCGACGCGATCCTGCAGGCCGGCGGCGGCGCCGGCGAGACGATCACCGTCGCCGAGGAGTACATCTTCCGCGCCGGCAACCTCGACGGCACGCGCGAGGACTACTGGGACGCGATCCAGCGACTCGCCGGCGAGGTCGACTGGCGCGCGTTCGTCACCGACAACGCGTTCTG
>DATMVH010000267.1:0-10460 GCA_035563395.1 Solirubrobacteraceae bacterium | reverse complement strand
CCGCCTGGCGGTCCTCGCCGCGGGCGCCGACGAGGCCGCGGCGCAGCGGCTCGCGGACGAGATCGCGGCGGAGTTCGGCCTCGGTCCCGACGTCGCCGTGGCGCTCGCCGTGCGCCGCGGCACCGATGACGGCGACGCGGTGCTCGCCGCGGCCCGGCGCGGTCTCGCGCTCGTGGCCGCGCCGGCAGGCAGGAAAGCGGAGTAATTCGACGCCCGAGGAGGAGAACGCATGGCCCGCTTCACGCCTGACCCCACCTTCCACCCCTCCCCGGGCGCGGCGGCGGCCGCTGCGCCGGAGCAGCTCGCGTACGTCGCCGTGCTCAACACGGGCACGAACGGCGGCCGCCGCCCGGACGCGCTGGCCGTGCTGGACGTCGACGAGTCCTCCTCCACCTACGGGCAGCTCGTCGGCCGGCTCGACATGCCGGAGGTGGGCGACGAGCTGCACCACTTCGGCTGGAACGCGTGCTCGTCGGCGCTGTGCCCGTGGGCGGCGCACCCCCACGTCGAGCGCCGCTACCTGCTCGTGCCGGGCCTGCGCTCCTCGCGCATCCACGTGATCGACGTCAAGGAGGACCCGCGCGCGCCGAAGCTCGTGAAGGTCGTCGAAGCGGAGGAGATCGCCCGCAAGGCCGGCTACAGCCGCCCGCACACCGTGCACTGCGGGCCGGACGGGATCTACATGAGCGCGCTCGGCAACCCGGAGGGCGACGGGCCCGGCGGCCTTTTCCTGCTCGACCACGAGGACTTCTCGGTCAAGGGGGCGTGGGAGGCCGACCACGGGCCGCAGGAGCTCGCCTACGACTTCTGGTGGCACCTCAACCACGGCACCGTCATCACGAGCGAGTGGGGCACGCCGAACATGGTCGAGGACGGCGTGGTGGGCGAGCTGCTGCTCGGGAACCAGTACGGGCACCGGCTGCACGTGTGGGACCTCGACAGCCGCCGCCACAGGCAGGAGATCGACCTCGGGCCGGAGCACCAGATGGTGCTCGAGCTGCGCCCGGCGCACGACCCGTCGAAGGCGTACGGCTTCGTGGGCGTCGTCACCTCGACGGCGGATCTCTCCGCGTCCGTGTGGCTGTGGGAGCGCGCCGAGGACGGCACGGTGAGCGCGGAGAAGGTGATCAGCATCCCCGCCGAGCCGGCCGACGCCGACGAGCTGCCGGACATCCTCAAGCCGTTCGGCGCCGTCCCGCCGCTCGTCACGGACATCGCGCTGTCGCTGGACGACCGCTCGCTGTTCGTCTCTTGCTGGGCGACGGGCGAGCTCAAGCGCTTCGACGTCTCGAACCCGCGCGCGCCGCGGGAGACCGGCTCCGTGCACCTCGGCGGGATCGTCCGGCGCGCCGGCCACCCGCAGTCCGGGTCGCTCAACGGCGGGCCGCAGATGGTCGAGGTGAGCCGCGACGGCCGGCGCGTGTTCCTGACGAACTCTTTGTACGCGGCGTGGGACGCGCAGTTCTACCCGGCGGGGATCGAGGGCTGGCTCGTCAAGCTCGACGCGGGCGAGGACGGCTCTCTCAGCGTGGACCCGGACGTGTTCGTCGAGTTCCGCGGTGAGCGCCCGCATCAGGTGCGCCTGCAGGGGGGCGACGCGTCCTCCGACTCCTTCTGCTTCCCCGACCGCTGACATGGACGGGCTCTGGCCCTGGATCCTGATGGCGCTGCTCGGCGCCTACCACGGGCTCAACCCGGCGATGGGGTGGCTGTTCGCGGTCGCGCTCGGCATGCAGGAGCGCGACCGCCGCGCGGTGCTCCGGGCGCTGCCGCCGATCGCGCTCGGCCACGAGGCGGCCGTGGCGCTCGCCGCCGTCCTCGTGCTCGGGCTCGGCGTGCTCGCGGACACCGCGGCGCTCAAGGCCGGCGCGGGCGTCGCCCTCGTCGCCTTCGGCGTGTTCCGCTTCGTCAAGCCGCGCGCGCACTTCCGCTGGGTCCGCGCCCGAGTGAACCGCGTCGAGCTCGGCTGGTGGTCGTTCCTCATGGCCACGGCGCACGGCGCGGGGCTGATGGTCGCGCCGGTGCTCATCGGCGCCGGCGCGGCGCGGGATGCCGAGGCCAGCGACCACGCGCTCGCCTCCGTCGCCGACCACGGCTTCTCCGTGCCGGCGAGCGCCCTTGCGGTACTGCTCCACGTGGGCGCGATGGTCGCCGTCATGGGCACCGTCGCCGTGCTCGTCTACGACCGCTGGGGCCTGTCCGTGCTGCGCCGCGCGTGGGTCAACCTGGACCTCGTCTGGGCGGGCGCGTTCGTGGTCGCGGGCGTCCTCACGCTGTTCACGTAGCGCCGCCGGGACCTGCTGCCGGAGCGCCCGCCGCTGCTACGCTTGCGCCTCCCAGGGCGATTAGCTCAGCTGGGAGAGCGCCGCCTCGACAAGGCGGAGGTCACTGGTTCGAGCCCAGTATCGCCCATCCGAAGGCCTGCATCTGCGGGCCTTTCGCGTTCCGTGGTGGCAAGCGACGGCGGGCGGAGCCGGTCGGGCCGGCGCGTGGGCGACGGGCCCGGCGACCTCCGAGCGTCAGAGCGCGGTGATCCTGAACTTCTGGTGCGCCTGACCGGTGAAGACCGCCATTCGCAGCGGGCGGTTCGGGTTCGCGAGGTTCACCTGGGCGCTCAGGCCGTTGAGGCGGAGCTGGAAGTCGCGCGCCGCGCCGAGCCGCCACTGCTGCTGCAGGCTCCCCGGGATGCACTTCTCGATCGTCACGACGTTGAAGCCCTGCAGGCTCTGCCGGCCCGTCAGGCAGACGTCGCTCGTCACGCCGCGGTAGACGGCGTAGCCGTCGCTGGTGTCGGTCCCGAGCCAGCGGCTGGAGGTGCCGAAGGCCGTGATCATCCTGGGACCGCGTCGCCGAGGCGGTTCAAGCGCTGGCTGCCCGTCGCGTCGCTCTCGATCTTCACGGTCGTGGTGGCGGCGCTCGCCTGACCGGCCATCGGCACCGCGAGCGCCCCAGCCGTGGCGATGCCGGTGATCCCGACGACGAGCCGCCGGGGAAGTACGTGCATGGTCTGCCTCCTGGGGCGATCGGTGTGACCCTTGCCTGGGCGGATGCCGCCCATGGGCAGACAGACCCCGCCGGGCAGCCCGGCATTCCGGACACGGCACGCCGGAAGCGGCCGCCTCGCTCGCACGCGGCCTGTCCCCTCGGGGGCGGCCCGTTCGTCGTGAGAGGTATAACCAGCTTCGCGAGGAGGCTCCCACGATGAAGTACGCGCTGTTGATCTACGGCACGCCCGAAGTCCGCGATCTGCCGGAAGACGAGCTCGAGGCGGTCGTCGGCGAGTACGCCGCGATCATGGATCTGCCCGGCGTGCTCGACGGCATGCAGCTGCAGGGCACGGAATCGGCGACGACCGTGCGCGTGCACGACGGCGAGGCGCTCTTGAGCGACGGCCCGTTCGTCGACGCCAAGGAGTACCTCGGAGGTCTCTTCCTGCTCGAGGCGGAGGATCTCGACGCGGCGACGGCCCTTGCGGCGCGCGTTCCGGCGGCCCGGATGGGCGGGGCCGTCGAGGTCCGTCCGATCGTGGAGCGGTAGGCGCGCTGCTCGACGAGGTCTTCCGCGCCGAGTGGGGCCGCGTCCTCGCGACGCTCGTCGGCCAGTTCGGCGACTTCGATCTCGCCGAGGAGGCGACGCAGGAGGCGTTCGCGGTCGCGGCCGAGCGCTGGCCGCGCGACGGCGTGCCGCCCAACGCGGGCGCATGGCTGACGATCACCGCCCGCAACCGCGCGATCGACCGCATCCGGCGCGACGCCGCGCTCGCCGAGAAGACCCGGTTGCTCGAGGCGCAGGAGACCGTGGGAGCCACCATGGACGAGCCCGAGATCGACGAGACGTCGCTGCCGGACGAGCGGCTCGAGCTGATCTTCATGTGCTGCCATCCGGCGCTGGCGCTCGAAGCGCAGGTGGCGCTGACGCTGCGCGCCCTGGGCGGACTTACGACGGAGGAGATCGCCCGCGCCTTCCTCGTCGAGTCCGAGACGATGAAGCGGCGGCTGTCGCGCGCGCGCCGGAAGATCAAGGAGGCCGGGATCCCCTTCCGCGTGCCGCCCGACCATCTCCTGCCCGGGCGCCTTGCCGCGGTGCTCGGCGTCGTCTACCTGATCTTCAACGAGGGCTACGGGGGCCGGGTCGACCTGGCGTCGGAGGCCATCCGCCTCGGCACCGCCCTCGCCGGGTTGATGCCCGACGAGCCCGAGGTCCAAGGCCTGCTCGCGCTGATGCTCATCACGGACGCGCGCCGCGACGCCCGCTTCCAGGACGGCGAGCTCGTGCTCCTCCGCGACCAGGACCGTTCGCGCTGGAATCAGGCGCAGCTCGCGCGCGGGCGCGCGCTGCTCGATCGGGCGCTCGCGCTGAGCGGCCGCCGCCGCGGCTCGTACGCGATCCAGGCCGCGATCGCGGCGCTCCACACCGACGACCCGTTGGACTGGACGGAGATCGCCGCCCTGTACGCCGAGCTGGTGCGGCTGACGGGCTCACCGGTCGTCGAGGTGAACCGCGCCATCGCGGTCGCCGAGGCGGACGGGCCGGCAGCCGGGCTTGCGCTGCTCGAGCGGCTCGACCTCGACGCCTACCAGTACTTCCACTCGACGCGCGCCGAGCTCCTGCGCCGGCTGGACCGGCTCGGCGAGGCGCGCGCGGCCTTCGAGCGAGCGCTCGAGCTGGCACGCGCCGAACCCGAGCGCCGCTTCCTGCAGGCCCGGATCGAGGCCGCCGGCGGCCGCGGCGCCTCTCCGCCGTAGGTCGCTGTCCCCTCGCGCGTCCGCCGTTCGTCGCCTTGTCGATACGCCCTCGACGACAAGGAGCGACGAGATGAGCCTCTTGAGCGAACAGGCGACGCAGCGGTGGGTCGTCGATCCCGCACGGTCGACGGTCGAGTTCCGCGTGCCGAACCTGTGGGGGCTGGCCACGGTCGCCGGCCGGTTCTCGCGGTTCGACGGCTCGTACACGGACGGCCCGGACGGGCGCGCGGTGGAGCTGGTCGTCGACGCGGCGAGCCTCGACACCGGGAACCGGCGGCGCGACGAGCATCTCCGCTCGAGCACGTTCTTCGACGTGGAGCCGCACCCGCACATCCGCTTCTCCGCCAACGACGTCACGGACGCCGGCAAGGGCGCGCTGCGGATGCGGGGCGAGCTGGAGGTGGCGGGGAAGTCGGTGCCGTTGCTGGTCGAGGCCCGGGTCCGCGAGCTTCCCGGCGCGCTCGAGGTGGAGACGACCGCGCTCGTCGACCAGCGGCGCTTCGGCATGACCTTCAGCCCGCTCGCGATGGTGCGCTCGCCGTCGACGCTGCACGTGAAGGCGCGGCTGACGCCGAGCGGCCACTGAGCGCGATCCCGAAGCCGGCCGCGGCGAGCCGGCGCGGGCCGTGGGCGACCAGCGTGTAGAGGGCGACCAGCGTGGCTGCGTTCGCGGGGAGGAGCCTCGTCGACGGGAGCGGCTCGGCGCCGCAGGCCGGCTTCACCGCGGCGAACACGGCGACGGGTGCGCGGCGGCGCAGCGCGAGCGGCGCCGACCAGCAGCACGGACAGGACGATCGTCGCCGGAGCGGCGTCGAAGGGCCTCGCCGAACAGGGAAAGCGAGAAGCCGAGCAGGCCGGCGGCCAGGAGGCTGTCGGCCGCCCGGGGGTGGCGATCGGGCCAGCCGGCGGTGCGTGCCGGCATGGGGTCAAGCGTACGCCGCGGGAGGTATCGGCCGGCGTCGTCCCGAGGTCGCGGCGCCGCCACCGGCGCGAGCGCCGGGGAGCGGAGGGACGGCTCCGGTGGTTGCCCCGTGGTGCGCTCGCGCGGCGGGCGCGGACGATCTCGCCATGCGCCGAATCCTCCTGCTCGCCGCGATGCTCGCCGTCGCGCTCCCCGCCGCCGCCCAGGCGTCGGTCGTCTCCACCGTCGCCGCCGGCACGCTGACGGTCACCGGTGACGGCGCCGCCGACTCCATCACGGTGCGGCTCGCCGCGCCCGCCACGCTCGAGGTCAACGGGGTCGCGTTCGACCGCTCGAGCTTCGCGACGATCGCGATCGGCTCGGGCGGGGGCGACGACACCGTCCGCATCGCCGACGCGCTGACGGAGACGGTCACGATCGAGTCCGGCCCGGGGGCGGACGCGGTGACCGGCGGTGCGGGCCGCGAGACGATCACCGCCGGCGACGAGGCCGATCGCGTCGACCGGGCGCGGGCGACGACGCGTCCTCCTCGGCGCGGGCGACGACACGCTGATCCAGGGCGACGGCTTCGACCAGCCGACGGCCAGGGCGGCGCCGACGCGCTGCAGGCGACCGGGTTCACGCTGCAGGCCGACGGCAGCCTGCTCCGGTCTCGCGCGACACCGGCCGGCGACCACCGAGACCCGCGGCGTCGAGGCGCTCGACGTCAGCGCCTCGGGTGGCCCCGACCTGATCGACGTCGGCGACCTCGGGCCGACCGAGGTCACGAGCGTCGACGCCGACCTCGGCGCGCTCGACGGCGCCCCCGACCGGATCGCCGTCCACGGGACCGATGCGTTCGACTTCCTCAAGATCGAGCCGGCCGGCGACGACCTCGCGGTCCGCAACCTCGCCTTGCCGGCGATCCGGATCAACGGCGCCCGGCCCGGCGACGACCGCCTGACCGTCTTGGGGCACGGCGAGGTCGACTTCATCGAGGCGGACCCCGGCATCGGCGAGCGCGTCGCCCTCACCCTGGACGGCGGCGCCGGCGACGACAGCCTCAGCGGCACGAACGCCGCGGACGAGGTGCGCGGGGGCGCGGACGACGACGGGATCACCGGCCGGCGCGGCGATGACGTCGTGGATCTCGGCGACGGCGACGACACCTTCCATCGCAGCGCGCCGGACGGGCGTGACCGCGTCGAGGGCGGCGCCGGCGAGGACCGGGCGACCGCCGCCGGCAGCCCGGCCGACGACACGATCGACGTCCGGCGGCTGCTCGCGCGCACGCGTGTGCGCGACGGCGCCGGCGGCGAGGCCGACCTGGCCCGCGTCGAGACGGTCGACGTCGGGCCGCAGGGCGGCGCGGATCGCGTGACCGTGCTGGATCTCGCCGGCACCGCGACGCGCACGGGCGACGTCTTCGCCTCGGACGCCGACCAGCGGGTCGACACGGTGGTCGTCGGCCGATCGCAGGGCGACGACGACATCCGCGCCACGACGACGGGCACCACGGACACCGTGAGCGGCCTGGCCGCGACGGCGCACCCCGTCCGCTCGCAGGGCGGAGAGAAGCTCCTGATCGACGGCGGCAACGGGGGACGACATCATCGACGCCACCGGGATCGTCCGCGACCGCCTCCAGCCCGAGCTGCGGGGCGGCGCCGGCAAGGACGTGCTCGTCGGCTCGCCCGGCGACGACGTCGTCGGCGGCGGCGGCATCGTGGAGAACGTGACGCTCGACCTCGGCGGCGTCTCACGGCTCGACATCCTCCCCGGCACGGGCGCCGACACCCTGCACGTCGGCGACCTCAGCGGCTCCGGCACCACCCACGTCGAGGTCAATCTCGCGCGGGCGCGCGGGACGACCGAGCGCGACCAGGCGGCCGACGCCGTGACCGCCGACGGGACGTCCGGCGCGGACGCGATCACCGCGAACGGCGCCGCGGTCTTGGTGCGGCTCACCGGCCTGGCCGCGATCGTCAGCACGGCGTTCTCCTAGCCGGCGCTCGATCGCCTCCGCGTCGACACCGGAACCGGCCTAGACACCGTGGAAATCACGGTTCGACCCACCAGCTGATCGCCTTCGGCTTCACGCAGTGAGGCTCGGCGACGCCGGTGCGGCGGGAAGGGGCTCAGTGCCCGCGGCCGGCGCTCCGCAGATGCATGACCGCGACCACGATCGCGCCGACGACGAGCCCCAGGACCGCCGAAGCGGCCGTGTTCGTCAGCCAGGCGGCCACGCCGCCCACCGCGCCGAGGGCGTGGTGGACGTCCTCCTCGACGTGATGCACCGCGTCGTAGGGCGCGTGAACGCCGAGCTCGTCGAGGCCGACCAGGAGGATGTGCCCGCCGACCCAGAGCATCGCGGCGATCCCGACCTTCGAGAGCACCGACATGACGACCGGCATCGCGCGTACGAGGCCGCGCCCGAAGGACGCGGCCGACCCGTCGCGGGTCTGCGCCAGCCGCAGCCCGACGTCGTCCATCTTCACGATCAGGGCGACGGCCCCGTAGACGCCGGCGGTGATGGCGAGCGCGACGACCACGAGGATCACCGCGCGGGCGACGAGCGGCTCCTCGGCGACCTCGTTCAGCGAGATCACCATGATCTCCGCCGAGAGGATGAAGTCCGTGCGGATCGCGCCGCCGACGAGCTCCTCCTCGTTCTCCGGCGCCTGCGCGCCGGCCGCCCCCTCCGCGTGGGCGGCATGCGGCGCGATCATCTCCCACAGCTTCTCCGCGCCCTCGTAGCAGAGGTAGGTGCCACCGAGCATCAGGATCGGGGTGAGGAGCCACGGCAGCAGCTCGCTGAGGACGAGCGCGGCGGGCAGGATCAAGAGGATCTTGTTCCGCAGCGAGCCCTGCGCGATCCGCCTGATCATCGGCAGCTCGCGTTCGGGCTGGAACCCGCGGACGTAGCGCGGGGTGACGGCGGCGTCGTCGACGATCACGCCCGCGGCCTTCGTGCTCGCCCGCCCGGCACCGGCGGCGACGTCGTCGACGGACGCGGCGGCCGCGCGGGCCAGCGCCGCGACGTCGTCGAGAAGCGCCGCGAGACCGGCGCTCATCGCCGGCCTTCCGGAGCAGACGGCCGTGGCCGGACGGCCGTGGTCGCGAGCGAGGTCACCGCCGTTCGCTACCCCGAGCGGCGAATCTCCACACGGGCACCACGCCCGCGCCCGCCTCAGCGGGCCGGGTGGCGCAACGTCACCACGACCTCCTCGCCCTCGACGCGGACGGCGTAGCGGCGCACGCGCAGCCGCGCGTCGACCACGCAGCGGCCGCTGGCGATGTCGAAGTCCCACTTGTGCCACGGGCAGCGCACGAGCGTGTCCCGGGGCCCGAGCGCGGGGCGGCCGTCGCGCAGCTCGATCGCGGTGGCGATCCGCCCGCTCGAGCACAGGGGCGCGCCGCGGTGCGGGCAGCGGTCGGCCAGCGCGTGGAGCTCCTCGCCCACGCGGTAGAGGCCGATGCGGTGGCCGCCGAGCTCGACCATCCGCCGCTCGCCGTGCCCGGGCGCCTCCGCGAGCGGGAGGCGCAGCTCCGCGCCCGTCGTCCGGCTCACGCGGCGACCGGCGCCGGGAGTCCGAAGAAGCGGGCCGCGTTGCCGTAGGCGACGGCCTCGCGCCACTCGGCGGGCAGCCGGTTGAGCGTCTGGCGCGGCTCGTCGTAGTCCCAGTGCGGATAGTCGCTCGAGAAGCAGAGCGTGTCCCACGGCCGCAGGCCCTCGAGCGCCGGCGCCAGCAGGCGGTCGTCGGGCGGCTCCTCCAGCGGCTGCGTGGTGAAGCGCACGCGCTCGAAGACGTACTCCGAAGGCGGGCGCACGCACCACGGCATCTCGCTGCGGCACGCGCGCCACACGGTGTCGAGCCGCCAGAGGAGGCCGACGAAGCCGACCAGGCCGCCCTCCATCATCATCACGCCGGTCCGCGGGAAGCGCTCGAGGATCCCGTGGCACAGGATGGAGGCGAAGTGACCGTGCATGCCCGACCCGCAGAGGGCGTGGTACTCGCCGTAGTGGTCGGGATAGCCGGCCGCCGTCACGGGCCCGGCGATCCCGACCCCCTCGAAGTGGGTGTGCACGATCACGGGCAGCCCGAGGTCGTCGCAGGCTCGCCACAGCGGCTCGTGCACGGGGTTGCCGTACGGGATCCGCGCCGCGCCGGGGAGGAAGACGCCGACGAACTCGTCGCGCTCGCCGACGCGGCGGATCTCGGCGGCCGCCGCCTGGGGGTGCTGCGCGGGCACGACGACGAGCCCGCGCAGCCGGGGCTCGGGCTCGAGCCAGTGCTCGAGCAGCCAGTCGTTGTAGGCGCGGCTGAGATGGGCGGCGAGGATGCCGTTGGGGAGGATCGAGAACGCCGCCGCCTCGTCCGGCGTGAGGATGCCGTGGTCGAGGGCGAGCGGCTCGAGCACGATCGCGCGCA
Organism: Solirubrobacteraceae bacterium; assembly: GCA_035563395.1. Lineage (GTDB taxonomy): Bacteria > Actinomycetota > Thermoleophilia > Solirubrobacterales > Solirubrobacteraceae > DASQMT01. Next base: position 381 of record DATMVH010000267.1, on the reverse strand, counting down.
CGCGGTCGAGCGTCTGGCCGACCAGCTGTGCGCCGACCGCCGTCGACGCCCGGTCGAAGGCGTCGTTCCGCAGCCAGCCCGTGGGGTGGTACCAGGGATAGCTCGGCATGCCGAGGCCGTTCGTACCGCAGTTGACGACGAGCTCGCGGGTGGCGGGATCGAGGTACGGGGCGAGGTCGAGGACGGTCTCGTAGCCCACGTGGATGTCACAGTCGACCAGCACGCCGCCGTCCCCTTTCGATCACGATGTGATCTACTTCGCTCATTCCCGAGGACGCGATTGAACCAGCCCGCGCGGGCGGCCGCAAGGCCGTCCACGCCCCGGGGCTGCCGCGCGCGCAGTCGCTCGCCAAGGCGGCGGCGCTCGTGCGCGCCGCCGGC
>DATMVH010000266.1:0-6520 GCA_035563395.1 Solirubrobacteraceae bacterium | reverse complement strand
GCATCGCCAACCTCGCGCTGAGCGCGGTCTACGCGGTGACGATCGTCGGCGGCGCGATCCGCGAGTGGACCTACTACGTCCTCGGCAGCGCGATCCAGGTCGCGCTGCTCGCGGCCATCGCCTACTACGCGTCGCGCTCGTAGATCAGCACGAGCACGCCGTCGCCGACGACCCTCGATTCCTTCAGCCGGAGGTTGCGTCGCTCGGGCGTCTCCTCGAACGCCTTCTTGCCCGTGCCGAGGATCACGGGAAAGACCATCAGGTTCACCTGGTCGACGAGGTCGCCCGCGATCAAGTCCTGGACGAGCCGGTGGCTGCCCGGCACCTGCAGCTCGCCGTCGAACTCCTCCTTGAGCTTGCGCACCTGGGCGGTCGCGTCGCCGCCGTCGAGCACCGTCGTGTTGTTCCACTCCGGGTCCTTCAGCGTCGTGGACACGACGAACTTCGGCATGGAGTTGAACCTGTCGGCGAACTCGCCTTCGCGCTGCGGCCAGGCGCCGGCGAAGCTCTCGTACGTGCGCCGTCCGATCAGCAGGGCGTCGGCGCTCCGCGTCTCGTCGAGCTTGAACTGGTTGCCGTCGTCACCGCGGTCGAACTCGAAGGTCCACCCCGGGTACTTGAAGTCCGGCTCGCCGCCCGGCGCCTCCATCACGCCGTCGAGCGAGACGAACTCCGTCACAACGATCCGCGCCGGCATCTGGCCGTCTCCTCTGCTCGTCTGGTTCGACCCGTCGCTCGATAGACCGGCAGCGCCTCACGAAGTCATCGCACCGGACGCGGCGACGCGCGGGAACAGCTCGCCGTCCAGCGCGTCGCCCGCTTGGAGCCCGAGCGGCTCCGTGACGACGTGCTTGGCGCCGCTGAAGCGCGTGCCGGCGTCCATGAAGATCACCGCGTGCGCGATGCGCGGCGTGTCGGTGAGGTTCGGTGTCGCGGCGTGCGCGGTGAGGCCGTGGTGGAACGTCAGGTCGCCCGCGCGCAGCGGGACCGTGACGCGCGGCTGCCACCGCAGCGCGGGAACGGCGTCCATGAGCGCGGTCTCGTCCTCGAGGTCGACCGCCGCGAAGGCGCCGGCGCGGTGCGAGCCGGGGATGAAGGTCAGGCACCCGCGCTCGACCGGCACGTCGACCAGCGCGATCCAGGCGGTGATCCAGCGCGACGCGTCGCGGTGGGGCCAGTAGGGGGCGTCGAGGTGGAACTCCGTCGCGGTGCTGATCTGCGGCTGCTTGATCAGCAGCTGGTCGTGCCAGAGCCGCAGCGGCGTCCCGGCCAGCCGCTCGGCGAGCGCACCGATCGCGGCGTGGCACGTCAGGGCGGCGAGCGTCTCGTCCTCGCGCCAGACGTTCACGAGCTGCGTGAACGGGTTGCCGCGATAGCCCGTCATCGGCGCCACGCGCGTGGCGGCGGCCTCCGCCGCCATGCGCCATCGCGCGACGTCGCCGGCATCCAGGAGGCCCGGGACGTGCACGAACCCGTCGCGGCGATAGGACTCGACGAGCTGGTCGGCGGACGGAGCGGCGGTCGTCATCGGCGTACATTGTCCGCCGTGGCGGCGAGGCTCGTCGGGATCAATCACGTCGCCCTGGAGGTGGGCGACGTCGACGAGGCGCTCGCGTGGTACGGGCGCATCTTCGCCTTCGAGCTTCGCGGCCGCGCGGGGCGCAGCATGGCCTTCGTCGACATGGGCGACCAGTTCCTCGCCTTGAGCGCGCCGCGCGGGCAGGGCCGCGACGACGATCGCCACTTCGGGCTCGTCGTCGACGACAGGGAAGCGGTGCGGCGCGCGCTCGAGGACGTGGGCGCGGAGATCGTGCCGACCCGCGGGCTGCGATTCGTCGACCCGTGGGGCAACAACGTGGAGATCGTCCAGTACGACGAGATCCAGTTCTCGAAGACCGCCGCCGTGCTCGCGGGGATGCGGCTCGGTCACCTGACGAAGGCCTCGTCCGCCCTCGCCGAGCTGCGGGAGAGGGGGCTGGTCGGCGAGCCGTCCGGCGGCCCGCCACCGCCGAGCTGATCCGGACCCCGGGCGGCCGCGGATCGTCGCGATCGGCCGGCGGACGGCGAGCCGGTCGCCTTCCGGCCGCCGGCGTGGGAGGCGCGCCGCTGCCTGAGCACCCGGCGACGGATGGGCCGGCGGGTTCACATAGAGTTCCGCCATGCCCGTCGTGCGCAGACACATGTCGCGCGATCTGTTGAGCGCCGAGCCGGCCGAGAGGATCACGGACGTCGCCCGGCGGATGGTCGAGCGCGACCTCGGAGCCGTGCTCGTCCTCGACGGCGGACGGCTGGTGGAGATCATGACCGAGCGCGACATCATGCGGGCGGTCGCGCGCGGCCTGCACGGCGATGCGGTCGTCGGCGACTACATGAGCCGGGATCCTGAGACCATCGAGCCGGACGACTCGACGCAGCAGGCGGCCGTTCTGATGATCCACGGCGGCTTCCGGCACCTGCCCGTGGTCGAGGGCGACACCGTCGCCGGGATGCTCTCGATCCGCGACCTCATGCGCGTGGGGCTCGAGGACTCCGCACCGCGCGGCGTTTGAGCGCGTCGAAGCGAGGCTGACGTGCACGACGTGCTCGACCTGCGCGCGATGGTCGGCGAGGAGATCATCCAGCGCCGCGAGTCCGGCTACGCGATCGACGACGTCGCGCCCTCGGCCGCCGCGATCGAGGGGGCGAGCGAGGACGAGCTGCGGGAGTTCCTGTCGCGGCTAGGGGCGGCGCCGCGGTCACCCGGCTGGCCATACGAGGAGCCGTCGGAGCTCGCCGCGATCGAGGCGGCGCAGCCGCCCGTTCCCGCCCGCGCGCGCCTCGCGGCCGGCGAGTCCTCGCTGGGCGACCGGATCCTCGGTGCATGGCTCGGGCGCTGCGCCGGCTGCGCGCTCGGCAAGCCGGTCGAGATCTGGCCCCGCGCGGCGATCCGGCGCTATCTGGAGGCGCTCGGCGCCTATCCCCTCGCCGCGTACGTGCCGCCGCCGCCCGGCCGGCTTCCCGCCGGGCTGCCCGAGCTCAACCCGTCGTGGCCGGAGTCGACGCGCGGGCGGATCGCCGGCGTGCCCCGCGACGACGACGTCGACTACACGATCCTCGGGCTGCACATCCTCGAGACGCACGGCGTCGGGTTCAGCACGGACGACGTGGCGGCGGCGTGGCTGCGCCACCTCCCGTTCCTCCAGGTCTACACCGCCGAGCGCGCGGCCTATCGCAATCTGATCCATGGCCTGCGGCCGCCGGACACCGCCACGCACGTCAACCCGTTCCGCGAGTGGATCGGCGCCCAGATCCGCGTCGACGCGTACGCGTACGCCCGTCCCGGCGACCCGGCCGGCGCCTCCCGCCTCGCCTTCGCCGACGCGCGGCTGTCGCACACCGCCAACGGCCTGTACGGCGCGATGTGGGCCGCCGCGCTGATCGCCGCGAGCTTCGCGGAGCCCGCGATGCCGGCCGCGCTGGACTCGGCGCTCGCCGTCGTGCCCGTCCGCTCGCGGCTCGCCGAAGCGCTCGCCGGCGTGCGGCGGATGCACGCCGACGGCCTCGGGTGGGAGGAGGCGCGCGACGAGCTCGAGCGGCGCCACGGCTCCCTCAGCCCGGTCCACACCATCAACAACGCCGCGGTCGTCGCCGCGGCGCTGCTGTGGGGCGACGGCGACTTCGGCCGCACCGTCGGCCTCGCCGTGCAGGGCGGCTGGGACACCGACTGCAACGGGGCGACCGCCGGCTCGGCGTACGGCGCGATGCACGGCAGCCGCTCGCTGCCGCGCGACTGGACCGACCCGCTCGACGACCGCGTCCGGACGGCGGTGTACGGGTTCGACGGCGCGCGGATCAGCGATCTCGCCGAGCGCACGCTGCGCGTCGCGCTCGAGGCCGCGGCGGGGCGCCGGGGCTGAGCGGGTCGTTTGCGGGAGCGGCACGCCGCTCGTCGGCAGCGATCCTCGCTCGCTTCGCCGAGGCGCCGCGCGCGCGTCGAGCACGCACAACCGCGTCCGGCTCGTGGCCGGCACGTCCGGGCATGGTCCTCGGCGCCGCTGCAGCGTGCCGTCAGCACGCGCTTACAACGTCTCTGGGCAGCTCAGCTACCCGGCGGGACGCGCACCGCGTCCCACTCGTCGAGCGTGACGATCTCGTCGTCGAGCTTCATCCGCCCGCCCCCGCGCACGACGACGTACACCTCCTCCTGCGTCTCGTGCGTGTGGCCGTACGGGAAGCGACAGCCGGGCGGGACGCGCTGGTAGCTCAGGCCGGATCGCTCGAGTTGGAGCGCATCGGTCGCCAAGCGGAACTCCAGGTCCGGCGGCCCGCCGAATCTGAACCCGACGTCCTCGAGGTCCTCCTTGAGGTTCCGGCGCGTGAACGGCACGTCGCGAGCCTACGGCCCGCAGGCACCATGCCGTCAGCCGGCTCGCAGCCGGACCTCGACGACGACCGCGGTCGGGCGGTCACGGGCCTTCGGCTGTAGGGTCATGGCGGCATGGATCGCGGTGCGGTTGAGCGCTGGCTTGCCGGCTACATCGAGGCGTGGCGGACATACGACCGCGAGCGGATCGCGGCGCTGTTCAGCGCCGACGCCGAGTATCGCTATCACCCGTACGACGAACCGGTTCGCGGGCGCGACGCGATCGTGAGCTCGTGGCTCGGGGAGAGCGATGCCGAGGGCGCCTCGACGACGGATCAGCCCGGCACGTGGACGGCCGACTACCGCGCGATCGCCGTCGACGGCGACGTCGCGGTCGCCATCGGCACTACGACGTACGCAACCGAGCCGGGCGGCCCGGTTGACCGCGCCTACGACAACTGCTTCGTGCTGCGCTTCGACGCCGATGGCGCCTGCCGGGAATTCACGGAGTGGTACGTCCAGCGTCCGCGGCGGGGTTGACGGCGCTCCTCCTCGCCCGGCGCACGTGCGACGAGACAAGACGAAGTCCGGCCCTGGCTGAGCTGCCGAAGAGGTGCTCGCCTCGCTCGGATCGCGGCGATCAGCTCCCGACCGGGCGCAGCGGTTCCCAGCCGTCCCAACCCTCGGAGGCGTCCCTCACCATCGAGAAGAAGTCGTGGAGTCCCCGATTGTCGACATGGATCTCGATGTCGTGGCACAGCGTCGCGGAGGCGTCGAGCAAGCTTCGCAAGCCGGCCACCTCCGTCGCGGGCACGACTTAGAAGCGGTTTCAGAAGTCCGTGGCGGGCCGCGATGATGCTGTGCCGGCCGCCGCTCTTGACCGGAGGACCTGAACGGCGAAGCTGGTCTGTCCCATGGCCAATCCGCTGCTCGCCGGTGATGGACTCTGGGACGTCCTAGGACCGCTGCTGCCCGAGCGTCCTGCTCGCCGGATCGGGCGCCCTCGCGTCGAGGATCGCGTTGCCTTCACCGCCATCCTCTTCATTCTGGTGACCGGCCTACCGTGGCGGTTGGTGCCTCAGGAGATCGGCTGCTCCGGCGTCACGGCCTGGCGGCGGCTGCGCGACTGGCAGGCAACCGGCGTGTGGGCTCGGCTGCATCGCGAACTGCTGAGGCGACTCAACGCCGCCGGACGGCTTGACTGGTCGGTCGGGGTGGTCGACGGCAGCCACATCCGAGCGCTTCGCGGCGGCCCGCTGACCGGCCCATCACCAGTTGACCGCGCCCGCACTGGCTCCAAACATCACCTGATCGTCGACCTTCACGGCACGCCGTTGGCCGTCGCGCTGACCGGCGGCAATCGCAACGACGTGACGCAACTACTCCCGCTCCTCGACGGGATCGGTCCCATCGCGGGTAAACCCGGGCGGCCTCGCCAGCGCCCCAACGAGGTGATTGCCGACCGGGGCTACGACCACGACAAGTACCGCCGAGAACTGTGGCGCCGCGGCGTGAAGCCGGTGATCGCGCGGCGCGCCACCCAGCATGGCTCGGGACTTGGGCGCGTGCGGTGGGTTGTCGAGCGTACGTTTGCCTGGTTGCACAACTTGCGCCGGCTCCGCATCCGCTGGGAACGCGAGGCCGGTCTGCACCGCGCGCTGCTGAGCCTCGGATGCGCACTGATCTGCTGGCGGCGCCTCCAGCGGTGAACCCGCGGGCGCATCCTCGCCCTGTCGCGTGCGACGGAGCCCGAAATCCTCGCGGGTCCTCGGCTACATGTGCAGACGCGACCGGATGAGCAATGGCAAGCCTTTGTACGCCTGCCTCTCGTCTCTATGAAGGAGGGTGGGGTTGTCAACCTGCTTTCGGGCGGGAGCCCGGGACGCGTGCATGAATCACCGGCGGGTGGCGGATTGTCACCCGTAGGGCGGCCCAACGGGCCGAGCGCCGCGGGCGCTTGACGGGCCGACGCCCGTCGGTCAGGGACCGCGAGCTGGTCGCGCTCGACGAGCAGCGCTCATCTCTCTATGGCCTCCTCGGCGTGTCAAGGCCGGTCGAAAGTGCACCCCTTGGCGCCGCTTGAAAATGCACCCCCTTCTCCTCATCTCTTGATTGTTGGAGGGCCGGCGAAGCTGGCCCGTCCTTGGATCTGTAGGGCCCGAGAGTTCAGTTCGCGGA
>DATMVH010000265.1:0-2596 GCA_035563395.1 Solirubrobacteraceae bacterium | reverse complement strand
GCGGCCGCCGCGGCCGCCCGCGGCGTCCACGCGGCGCTGACCGCCGCCGACCTCGAGCTGCGGGACATGCCCCATGGGGAGGCGCCCGCCGCGATGGCGCGGCCGGTGCTCGTGCGCGACACCGTCCGCTTCGCCGGCGAGGCGGTCGCCGTGGTCGTCGCCGACACCCCGGGCGCCGCGGCGGACGCGGCCGACCTCGTGGAGCTCGACTACGAGCCGCTCGACGCGGTGGTCGACCCGGCGCGCGCCCTCGACGGCGACGCGCCGCTGCTCTTCCCCGCCCACGGCACGAACCTCGCCTCCGAGGGCACGATGGGCGCCGGGCCGGCGCTCGGCGGCGCGGAGGTCGTCGTCCGCGCGCGGTTCCGCAACCAGCGCCTGGCGCCCGTCCCGATGGAGCCCTCGTGCGCCGTCGCGCTGCCGGATCCCGACGGCGGCGGCGTGACGCTGTGGACGCCGTGCCAGGCGCCCTTCTCCGTCCGCGACGCCGTCGCGCACGTGACCGGCCTGCCCGCCGACCGGGTGCGGGTGATCGCCCCGGCGGTGGGCGGCGCGTTCGGCGGCCGCATTCCGCCCTACCCCGAGCAGGCCGTCGTCGCGGCGCTCGCGCTCCGCCTGCGCCGGCCCGTGCGCTACGTGGAGACGCGCACGGAGACGATGCTCACGATGCAGCACGGGCGCGCGCAGCTGCAGGAGGTCGAGCTCGGCGCCCGGCGCGACGGCACGCTCACCGGGCTCCGCGTCCGCATCCTCGCCGACGGCGGCGCCTACCCGCAGGAGCAGGTGTCCCTGCCCGAGCTCACCGGCCGGATGTGCTCGGGCGTCTACCGGATCGGCCGGATCGACTTCGCGTACCGCTGCGTGGTGACGAACACGACGCCGACGGGCTCCTACCGCGGCGCCGGGCGGCCGGAGGCCACCGCGCTGCTGGAGCGCACGATGGACATCCTCGCGCACCGCCTCGGGGCCGACCCGGTGGAGCTGCGCCGGCGCAACCTGATCGCGCCCGGCGACTTCCCGTACGTCACGCCGACCGGCGCGCGCTACGACTCGGGGGACTACGCCGGCGCGATCGGCGGCGTGCTCGACGCCGCCGGCTACGACGCCCTGCGCGCCGAGCAGGCCGCGCGCCGGCGCCGCGGCGATCGGGCGCTGCTCGGGATCGGCCTGTCCGCGTACGTCGAGTGGACCGGCTTCGGCGCCGAGCGCGCGACCTGCACGGTCGGCGAGGACGGCGTGGCGACCATCACGTGCGGGACGGCGCCGAGCGGGCAGGGTCACGAGACGGCCTGGTCGCAGCTCGTCTCCGGGACGCTCGGGATGCCGCTCGCCGACGTGCGGGTCGTCCACGCGGACACCGCCCGCGTCGACCGCGGCGAGGGAACCATGGGGTCGCGCTCCCTCCAGGTCGGCGGGACGGCGGTGGCCGGCGCCGCGGAGCAGACGCTCGAGAAGGCGCGCACGCTCGCCTCCCATCTGCTCGAGGTCGCCCCGGACGACGTCGTGGTCGTCCCCGGCGCCGGCCTCGGCGTGGCCGGCGCGCCCGCGGTCACGCTGTCCTGGAGCGAGCTCGCGCGGGCCGCGGCCGACGACGCACGCCGCCCGGACGGCATGGCGCCCGGCCTCCACGGCAGGTCGAGGTTCAAGACGCCGGACGCCACCTACCCCTTCGGGGCGCACCTCGCGGTGGTCGAGGTGGACGCGGAGACCGGGCAGGCGAAGCTCGTGCGCTACGCCACGGTCGACGACGCCGGGACGCTCCTGAACCCGCTGATCGCCGAGGGGCAGATTCACGGCGGCATCGCCCAAGGTGCGGCGCAGGCGCTGCTCGAGGAGGTCGTCTTTGACGAGCACGGCACGTGCGTCACCGGCTCCCTCGTCGCCTACGCCGTCCCCTCCGCGGCCGAGTTCCCGTTGTTCGAGACGACGCGCACGGAGACCCCCACGCCGCGCAACGCCCTCGGAGCCAAGGGCATCGGCGAGTCGGGGACGACGGGCGCGAGCGCGGCGGTGTGGAACGCGGTCTGCGACGCGGTCGCGCACCTGGGCGTCGAGCACGTCGAGATGCCGGCGACGCCGGAGCGGCTCTGGCGGGCGATGCGGGACGCCGGCGCCGGGGTCACGCCCCCAGCAGGCGCAGGTCGTGCGCCAGTGCCGCGTCCGTGACGACGCTGTGGGGGAAGCCGACCCGCTGGCGGCCGGCGGCGTCGACGAGCACGATGTAGGCGGAGTGGTCGAGCCGGCCGCGTTGCGGCGCGATGCCGTAGGCCTTCCAGATCGGCGCCAGCTCGCGCTCGGAGCCGAGCAGGAACCGCATCCGCCCGGTCATCCGCTGCTCGTTGACGAAGCGCTTCGCCGACGCCGCCGTGTCGTTCGCCGGATCGACGGAGACGCCGAGCACGGGCACGTCGCGCCCGAGGTCGTCCAGCGCGCCGCGGATCGTCTGCACCTGGCCGGGGCAGGTGTCCTCGCAGTGGGAGTAGAGGAACGTCACCACCACCGGGCGGCCGCGCAGGGACCTCATCCGCACGAGCTCGCCGTCGGGGTCGCGCAGGCGCAGGTCGGGCGCCGTCGCGCCGGGCGGGCGTGTCGCGCC
>DATMVH010000264.1:0-3023 GCA_035563395.1 Solirubrobacteraceae bacterium | reverse complement strand
GCGCGCCAGGCAGCGGTGCCCGTGTCGACGAGCACGCTGCCGCGGTCGACGGCGGTGATCCGGGCACCGCGCAGCGACGGGTCGCCGAGCGCGTCGAGGTGGGACTGCAGCTCCGCGCGCCAGCCGAGGCGCGCGAGGGGATGATCGTGCAAGGAAGGAGGCTCCTGAAGCGGGATGCGGACTGACCGCCGGGCGGTGCCCGGCGCCGGCGTGGAGGGCCGCGGCCGCACGAGGCGGCCGGGCGGCTCAGGAGGCGTCCGCGGCGAGGAGCTGGTGACGAGTCGCGTTGCGCACAGGCGTCGGGCGGAAGCCTACGCGGCCCCGGCGCCCGCGCGCACTACGGCTGGCACCCGGATCACCGGCTCAGGCGCCGGCTTCGCGACCATCGGGAAGATCGCCACGACCACGAGCAGGCCCGCGGCGGCGCCCGCCGCGCCCTCCTTCCGCGCCCTGCGCTGGTCCTCCTCCAGGCGTCAGGCGGGGACGGCGCGGCGCCACGGCGCCATGATCCGCAGCGCGCTGAGGATCGCGCGCGTCGACGGCGAGCGGTTCAGCGTGTAGAAGTGGATCCCGGGCGCGCCGCTGGCCAGCAGGTCCGCGCACTGCAGCGTCGCGTGGGCGACCCCGAGGTCGGACACCGCGCCGGGCTGGTCCGAGCGCAGCTCGAGCTCGTGCAGGAGCTCGGCCGGGATGGTCGCCCCGCACATCCCGGTGATCCGCTTGATCTGCCCGACGTCCGTGATCGGCATGATGCCGGGGATGATCGGGACGTCGATGCCGATGTCCCGCGCGCGGGCGACGAAGTCGTAGTAGGCGGCGTTGTCGAAGAAGAGCTGGGTGATGAGAAAGCGCGCCCCCGCGTCGACCTTCTCCTTCAGGTAGCGGAGGTCGCTGTCCGCGTCGCGCGCGTGGACGTGGACCTCCGGGAAGCACGCCGCGCCGATCGCGAAGTCGTACTCGTCGCGGATCAGCTCGATCAGCTCGCGCGAGTAGGAGAGGCCGCCCTCGGTGGCCGTCCACTCCGACTGGCCCTGCGGCGGGTCGCCGCGCAGGGCGAGCACGTTCCCGATCCCCGCGTCGCGCATGCGGTCGAGCGTCTCCCGCAGCTGGTCCACGGTGGCACCCACGCACGTGAGATGCGCCATCGCCTCCATGCCGTAGTCGCGCTTGAGGTGGGCGACGATGTCGATCGTCTTGCGCTTCTGGGTGGTGCTGCCGGCGGCGCCGTAGGTGACGGACACGAACGTGGGAGCCATCCGCGAGAGCTCGGCCAGGGCGCGGCCGAGGTTGCGCTCCCCCTCGTCGGTCTTCGGCGGGAAGAACTCGAAGGAGAATGAGGGCTCCCCCGACTGCAGGCGCTCGTCGATCAGCATGCGCCGAGTCTAGGCGGGCCGTCCGGACGGAGAACGCTCGCCTGGCCGATCGTCGGAGCGCGTCGCCGCCCAGCGCTCGGGCTCCCCCGCGCGGCGAGCCGCGGCGCCCGTCCGCTCGAGGTGGTCCAGATAGGCGACCATCTTCGTGAGCAGCCACGACGTCATGACCGGCGCGAAGTCGCCGTAGACGGCGGGCAGGAGATCGAAGGCGGTGACCTCCCCGTGCTCCTCCAGCGCCGCCACGACCCCGTCGAGGCGCTCCTGCACGAGCGCGCGGGCTCCCCGGACGTGCCCGCCCAGGTCGGTGAACGGCCGGCCGTGCCCCGACAGCGTCAGGCGGACGTCGAGGCCCTCCACCTTCGCCAGCGCGTCGAGGTACTCCCCGACCGGGTCCGGCGTCCAGCCGTGGTCGAAGTAGAGGGAGATCCGGCCCAGGACGTGGTCGCCCGAGATGAGCAGGCGGTGCTCCGGCTGGTGGAGGACGACGTGCGACGGCGCGTGGCCCGGCGTCTCGTAGACCGTCCACGCGCCGAGGTCCGTCTCGACCGCGACGCCCTCGGTCAGCGCGCGGTCCGGCTCGAGCGGCCCGGCGAACCCGGAGCGCTCGCGCCGCCGGCTCTCGGCCCACCGCTGCAACGGCGCCTCGGGCACGCCGCTCTGGCGGGCGATCTCGATCCGGCGAGCCAGCACGGCCGCGCGGTCCTCCGCCGGCGTGACCGCGTGCTCGGAGCGCGGGTGCAGCCACAGCTCGCAGCGCGTGCGGGCCTTGATCGCGGGCGCCTGGCCCGCGTGGTCGGCGTGGGCGTGGGTGCAGACGAGCAGGCGGACGTCGCCGAGCGTGAGGCCGGCCTGGTCGAGCGCCCACTCGAGGTGGCGCAGCGATCCGGGCTCGTGGATGCCGCAGTCCACCAGGACGATGCCGTCGCCCGCCGCGAGCGCCCACGCGTTGCAGTGCGGCACGCCCGGCCACGGCAGCGGCAGGCGCAGCCGCCACACGCCGGGCACCACGCGCTCCCCGCGCCCCGTCTCCGTTCGCCTGGTCGGCTTGCGCACGTGCCGGACGGTACCGTTGGCGCCATGGGGAAGCGCAGCCGCCGCCGCGGGCAGGAGGTCCTCGCCGCGCCCGAGTCGTCGTACACGGCGCCCGGCGGCGACGTCCTGGTCCTGCGCGGCGCGATGACCGCGGCCACGCGGCAGCAGTACGCCGCGGCCTTCGCCGGGTCGCCGCTGTCGCGCGAGGACGCGTGGCAGCGGGCGGTGGAGTTTCTCTTCGAGCGGCTCGCCGTGCGCTGGGAGATCGCGGGTCTGGCGCCGATCACGCGCCAGAAGGACCTGCTCGCCCGCTACCGCTTCGCCTCCGCGGACGAGCGCCGCTGGATCCGCGACGTGCTGCGCGAGCACGTGGCCGAGCACTTCCCGGACGTCGACCCGCCGTGACCGGGCCGGACCCCGGCGCCTTCGCCCGCTTGCTGTGCGGCTACTGCCTCGACGCGCAGCCGGGGCAGCAGGTCGTCGTGCGCTCCACGACGCTCGCCGCGCCGCTGCTGCTGGCCGTGCAGCGGGAGCTGCTCGAGCGCGGCGCGTGGCCGCTGCTGCGCGCGGAGCTGCCCGGCCAGGCGGAGGGCTGGTGGGCCGCGGCGGGCGACGCGC
>DATMVH010000263.1:0-4398 GCA_035563395.1 Solirubrobacteraceae bacterium | reverse complement strand
CGCCCCGAGCTCGGCCAGCGCGCGGGCGACCGGCGACTCGCCCGCGACCGCGACCCGCGGCGCGGGCAGGTGAGGCTCGAGGAACAGCTCGAGCGCGCCGCCCGACAGGCACGGGTTGGCGACGACCACGGCGCCATCCTCGTCGCTCGGGCCGTCCGCCGCGCCGGGCAGGATCCGCAGCAGCACGGGATCGCCGGTCTCGAGCGCCCGCAGCGCCTGCAGCCGGACGGAGGCGTCCGCGCACGAGCCGCCGACGAACCCCTCCAGCGTCCCGTCGCCGAGCACGATCGCGCGGTCGCCCGGCCGGGCGCTGGACGGCCGCGCGCAGCGCACCACCGTCGCCTCCACGAAGGCGACGCCGGCCGCCTCGAGCTCGGCGGCGCGGCGCCTCATTGCGGCGGCTCCGTGGTCCCGTGCCGGATCGCCTCCCACACCCGCGCCGGCGTGACGGGCATGTCGACGTGGCGGACGCCGAACGGCTCGAGCGCGTCGACCACCGCGTTGACCACCGCGGGCGGCGAGCCGACGTTCGAGGACTCGCCGACGCCCTTGGCGCCGATCGGGTGGTGCGGCGACGGCGTGACCGTCTCCCCGAGCTCCCAGTCGGGCACCTCCATCGAGCTGGGAACGAGGTAGTCCATGAGCGAGCCGCTGAGGCAGTTGCCCTGCTCGTCGAAGGCGACGTGCTGCATGAGCGCGATGCCGACGCCCTCGGCCAGCCCGCCGTGGATCTGCCCCTCGACCACCATCGGGTTGATCCGCACGCCGCAGTCGTCGACGGAGATGAAGCGGCGCAGCTTCACCTCGCCCGTCCCCGGGTCCACGTCGACCACGCAGATGTACGCGCCGTACGGGTAGGTGAGGTTGGGCGGGTCGTAGACGGCGACGGCGTCCAGATGGCCCTCCACCCCCTCGGGCAGCGTCACGGTGCCGTGCGACGCGAGCGCCACCTCCTGGATCGTCTGCCCCTTCTCCGGGTCGCCCTTGACCGAGAAGCGGCCCTTCTCCCACTCGAGGTCCTCCGGATCGACCTCCAGGGCGGCGGCCGCGATCAGCCGCGCCTTGTCGCGCACCTTCCGCGCCACCATCGCCGTCGCGGCGCCGGAGACCGGCGTCGAGCGGCTGCCGTAGGTGCCGAGCCCGAACGGCGTCTGGTCCGTGTCGCCGTGCACCACCTCGACGTCCTCCGGTGGGATGCCGAGCTCCTCGGCGACGATCTGGGCGAAGGTCGTCTCGTGCCCCTGGCCCTGCGTCTTGACGGAGATGCGCAGCACCGCCTTGCCGGTCGGATGGACGCGCAGCTCGGCGCCGTCTGCCATCCCGAGGCCCGCGATGTCCATCGTGGCCCGCGGCCCCGCGCCGACCGTCTCGGTGAAGAACGAGACCCCGATCCCCATGTACTCGCCGCGCCGGCGCTTGTCGGCCTGCTCGCGGCGGAGCTCGTCGTAGCCGGCGATCCGCATCGCCTCGCGCATGGTGGCGTGGTAGTCGCCCGAGTCGTACGTCCAGCCGGTCTTCGTCGTGTACGGGAACTGGTCGGCGCGGATGAGGTTCTTGAGCCGCAGCTCGGCCGGATCGATGCCGAGCTCGTCGGCGAGCACGTCGACCATGCGCTCGACGAGGTAGGCGGCCTCGGTGACGCGGAACGAGCACCGGTACGCGACGCCGCCCGGCGCCTTGTTCGTGTACACGCCGCGGACGGTGCAGTACGCCGCCTCGAGGTCGTAGGAGCCGGTGAAGATGTGGAAGAACCCCGCCGGGTACTTCGACGGCTGCGCGGTGGCGTTGAAGGCGCCGTGGTCGGCGAGCACGTCGACGCGGAGCGCGCGGATCCGCCCGTCGCGATCCGCGGCGATCCGCCCGCGCATGAGGTAGTCGCGGGCGAAGCCCGTCGAGGTCAGGTTCTCCGTGCGGTCCTCCATCCACTTCACCGGCCGGCCGGTGACGATGGAGGCCACGACCGCGCACACGTAGCCGGGGTAGATGGGGACCTTGTTGCCGAACCCGCCGCCGATGTCGGGGGCGATCACCTGGATCTTGTGCTCCGGCAGCCCGGCGACGAGCGCGTAGAGCGTGCGGTGGGCGTGCGGCGCCTGCGTCGTGCACCACAGCCGGAGCTTGCCCGTGACCGCGTCGTAGTCCGCGACCGCGCCGCAGGTCTCGAGGGGACAGGGATGGACGCGCTGGAAGGGGATCTCCTGCGTGACCACCACCACGTCGGCGTCCTCCAGGACGCGGTCCGTCTCCGCCTCGTTCCCGGCCTCCCAGTCGAAGATGTGGTTGCCGGTCTGGCCCTCCTTGTCGTCGCGGATCACCGGCGCGTCCGGGTCGAGCGCCTTGCGCGGGTCCACGACGACGGGGAGCGGCTCGTACTCGACGTCGATCAACTCGAGCGCGTCACGTGCGGCGTAGTGGTCGTCCGCGACGACGAAGGCGACCTCCTGGCCCTGGAAGCGGACCTTGTCCGTCGCGAGCACGGCCTGCGTGTCGGCCGACAGCGTCGGCATCCAGGCGAGGCCCTGCGCCTCGAGGTCCTTGCCGGTGATCACGGCGCGGACCTTCGGGTGCTGCAGCGCGGCGGAGGTGTCGATGGAGAGGATCCGCGCGTGCGCGAGCGGGCTGCGCAGCGCCGCCCCGTGCAGCATCCCCGGGAGGGAGACGTCGTCGACGTAGGTCCCCTGGCCGCGGATGAACCGCGGGTCCTCCTTGCGCTTCATCCGGCCGAAGCCGACCGGGCGCTCGTCGGCGATGGCCATCAGGCTGCCTCCCCCGGGCTCGTCACCACTTCGTTCGTCTCCTCGCCGTGCGCCGCGGCCCAGCGGATCGCCGCGATGATGTTCTTGTAACCCGTGCAGCGGCAGATCTGCCCGGAGATCGCGACGCGGATCTCCTCGTCCGTCGGGCTCGGATTCGCGTCGAGCAGCGCCCGCGCGGTGAGCATCATGCCCGGCGTGCAGAAGCCGCACTGCAGACCGTGCTCCTCGACGAAGCCCTGCTGGACCGGGTCGAGCCGCCCGTCGCGCTCCAGCCCCTCGACGGTGCGAACCTCGTGACCGTCGGCCATCGCCGCGAGCATCGTGCACGACTTCACCGGCTCGCCGTCGACGAGGACGACGCACGCGCCGCAGTTGGAGGTGTCGCAGCCCCAGTGCGTGCCGGTGAGCCGCAGCTGCTCGCGCAGGAAGTGCACGAGCAGCGTGCGGGGCTCGGCCTCCGCGGACGCCGGCTCGCCGTTGACCGTCAGGTTGATCTGCACGTCCCTCCTCCTCAACTCGCCAGGGCGCGCTCGGCGGCGCGGCGCAGGGCCCGCAGGGTCAGCTCGCGCGCCAGGTGGCGCTTGTAGTCGGCCGGGCCGCGCTGGTCGCCGACGGGGTCGCAGTCCTCGGCGGCGAGCTCCGCGGCGCGGGCGAAGGCCTCCTCGGAGGGCGGCCCGCCGAGGAGCGCCGCTTCGGCGCGGGTCGAGCGGACCTCGCGCGGGTTGACCGCGCTGAGCGCGATGCCGGCCGCCGCGACGTCCGTGCCGTCGAGCCACAGCGCTGCCCCGGCGGCGGCCGTCGCCCAGTCGCCCGTGCGGCGCTTGACCTTCTCGTACGCGCTGCCGCCGTGCGGGCGGACGGGGATCCGCACCTCGACGAGCATCTCCGCGTCGCCCACCGCGGTCTCGTACGGGCCGCGGTGGAACGCCGTCATGTCGACGGTGCGCTCCCCAGCCCGGCCGCGGATGACGGCGACGGCGCCGAGCGCGGCGCACACGGCGCTGAGGTCCTCGGACGGATCGGCCTGGCACAGGGCGCCGCCGATCGTGCCGCGGTTGCGGACCGGCGGGTCGGCGATCAGCCGCTCGGCGTCGCGCACGATCGGGAAGCGGGCGGCGAGGAGATCGGACTCGAGGATCTCCCGGTGCCGCGTGAGCGCGCCGATGCGCACCTCGCCGCCCTCCTCGCGGATGTAGGCGAGCTCCGGCGCGAGCGGGTTGATGTCGATCAGGTGCTCCGGGGTCGCGAGCCGCAGCTTCATCATCGGCAGCAGCGAGTGGCCGCCGGCGATGAGCCGGGCGTCCGGCCCCAGCCGCTCCAGCAGCGCGACCGCGTCGTCGACGGTCGACGCGCGCGCGTAGTCGAAGGGCGCGGGTACCTGCATGTCCTCCCTCTCCTCGGGTCCCCTGCGGCGGGACGCTACTGCCGCGGGGCGAGGTACGGATGGACCCGATAACGGTTCGCTTATAGTCCGCTTTCCGCGTGACGTTCGCCCAGCTCCGCGCCTTCGCCACGGTCGCCCGGCTCGGGGGCGTGACGGCTGCGGCGCAGGCGCTCGGCGTAAGCGAGCCGGCCGTGTCCGCCGCCGTCGCCGCGCTGCGCCGCGACCTCGGCGACGTGCTCTTCGTCCGCGCGCGCGGCG
>DATMVH010000262.1:0-3965 GCA_035563395.1 Solirubrobacteraceae bacterium | reverse complement strand
GAGCGCCGTCACGAGAGTCGCGACGTCCGCGCCGGCCTCGAAGCGGGTGACCTTCCCGCGCTCGATCCCGGTCGCGATGCGACGCGAGGCCTTCGCCTTCTTGGGCGCTGTCGGCAGCGGTGTCGCCGGCGGATGGGCGATGACCACCGCCGCCCCTGTCTCGGCCGCGACCGGCTCGAGCGCGGACACGATGTCGGCGAGCGCCTCGTGATCGGGCCACGAGGCCGGACTCGCCATCCGCATCACCTGCTCCGGGATGAAGACGACGTCCGGCTGCTCCTCGCGGATCCTGGCCGCGAGCCACGCCTGTCCGGCGACGTCCCGGAGCGTGACTTCGGGTCCGTCCGCGATCGGCCGCTCCCCCGGCCACACGGTGGCTCGCATCTGACCGACGCCGGACGGCACCGCCTCGAGCACCTTGAGGTGGCTGATGCCCGTGCGGACGTCGTCGATGAGCTTTGCGACCGGTGCGGCGTCGTGGATGACCGTGACCTTCCCAGATCGGACCGGGCTAGACACGGGGAAGCTCCGACTCCTGGAGCGCGGCGAGCGCGGCAGCCGCCTTCGGGTCGACGGTGCCCTCCTCCAGCCCGTCGCGGACGCGCTTGACGAGCTCGCGCTGCAGGACGCCGCGAACGCGGTCGAGTCCGCCCCGCTCGAGCTTGCTGATCGTGGTCGCGTCGAGACCGCCGGCCTCGCGAGCCAGCCGTCGCTGCGTGAAGCCCACCGCCCGCCTCGCGGCGAAGAGCCTGTCGCCCTCGGCCGTCATCGTCGCCCTGCTCATTGGATCTGCCTCCCGTCGTCGTGTCGGACCGTAGTCCGGTTAGAAGAAAGGTGGCAGATTTTGGGGACGAAGTCGCGTTCTCGAAACGCGGCGCCGCGCGTCAATCGAGGCGCCGCACGGAGGACACAAGGAACAGCAAGACGAGCAGAACGCCCGCGGCGATCAGCCAGTCCGTGACGTTCCCGCTCTGAAGCGCGCCGAAGGCGAGGATCCCCAGAGGACCCAGCACTCCGTGACCCATTCCATCCAGCGTCCGAGGTCGACCCTGAGCTCGATCTTCATGGCAGCCGCATCCTTTCGGCGTTGGGTTGGACTCGTCCTGTCGCGAGCTAGCCTGCGTCCGGACTCCGCGACTGGTACGCAAACTAGTACGCAGGCTCCGGAGGGGTGGCAGAGCGGTCGAATGCGCCGGTCTTGAAAACCGGAGTCCGTTCACGCGGACCGCGGGTTCGAATCCCGCCCCCTCCGCCTCTGGATGCAGGGACTCCCCTGCTAATGCGCATGGTGTGAGGTACTGGGAGGCGATCCGGCCGAATGTCAGCGGACGTCAGCGCCGAGCGCCTCCCGTACCCACGGCTGTACCCACGCTCGCTGCGACGATCCGGGCGTGGACGCGGACGCCTCGTCGCTGACCTCGCTCAAGGTGGGCGACCGCGTGACCGCTGTGTTCCCGGACATCGGCGGAGGGCACGACCTCGTGCTGTCCGGCCGCGTCGCCTACATCGAACTGCACCCCGTGCAGGTCGGCGTGCCGTGGGCGGAGTACCTCGACGGCGACCCGCCGAGCATCGTCATGTCGTGGGAGAAATGGCTCGATGGCCTCGACGAGAGCCACGAGGCGCAGACGCTCACCGTCTGGATCGGCTGCGAGCGCATCTGGATCGTCCCGGCCGACCTCGACGATGCCGAGCCGCCCGCGCCTGACGTGCGGGGCGCTGCGCGCCGGGAGCTACTGCCCGCGCCACCGGCCGCAGAAGCGGCGCAACCCGAAGCGCGGGAGCGGCTGGGCGGCGCAGCGGTGGGCGCGCAAGGTGAAGGCGACGACCGGCGGGCGCTGCGCGCTGCGGCTCGACGCGCGACGTGCAGGCGCACCACGTCCGGCCGCCGGCTCAGGGCGGGCACCCATTCGGGCCGGGCGTGCCGCTCTGCGCTCGATGTCCTTCCGCGCGCCGAGTGATCAGTCGGCGAACTCGGTGCGGACGGCTGTCGCGAAATCGGTGAACCCGGCATACGCGTCGCTGCCCGCCTCGCGCACGACGACGGCGCGCCGAGCGTCGTCGAGGCTTTCATCCCCGGCGGCGTCAGATCCGCGATTGAAGTCGTTGGCCGCCGCGAGCAACGTCCGAAAGACGGCGTGGTCCTCGGGGGAATCGGAGTAGCAGTCGGCGATGAGCGGTCCAGAGGTCGAGGACTCCCTGGATCAGGTCATGCCGCGCCTGCAAGTACTCCGTCCGGCTTCACGATCGTCGTCGTCTTCACCGCCGCCTTCGAGCGCGTCCTCGACGGGTGTGGTAGGCGGACTGCACCTCGGCCGGCTGTTGCGCCACAGCGTCGAAGAATTCGCAGAGGCGCTGCCGGTCGTCGAGGTCGCGTTCGTGCCTCAGTTGCGCCGCCTGGCGGCGCTGTTCGGCGTCGAGGGCAGCCCGCTGGCGTCGATCGATCGCGTACCAGGTGATCAGCGCCACGATCACCGCTGCCGCGAAAGCGAGAATCGCGGCGGTCTGTTGTGACTGCGCCGCCCCGACCGCGGTGCCACCGGCAACGTGGACGGGACACCACCGCCTGCCAGACCCGGCCCTGGGTCCTGCTGTCCCGAGGCGCTCGTGTCGTGCGCTCGCATGGAGTGGAAGTGTCCGCGCTGCACCGGCGGTTCTTTGAGCGTCAGACAGGCACCCCCGCCCCGGGCGACGGCGCAACAGTCAGATCGACGCAAGCCGCGACCGTGCAATAACCCGAGCTTCTGTCAGGAACTCGTCGCGAAGTTGCAGCAATGTGTCGAGGCGCCGTTTGACCTCCGTTGCCTTCGCGTGGGTGCCTGTCCCAGTCAAGAGAGCCGACGCCGTGTCGTAGTACCTGTCGAAGGCCTGAACCGGCGGCGAGTCTTCCGGCAGTCGAATCAGCAAGCGAGCGTGCAGCCGGAAGATTGCCCAGAGCGTCTCGTGCGCATGGTTCCGTTCGTCCGTTGGCGCGGGAGAAAGGTGGTACTCATCGTCGGCGGCCGTCCGGCCGCCCATCCTCTGGAACAACTCCGCGCCGCGATGGAACATCTCCCACGTGAGCGCGGCGGCGTCGTCCAGTAACTGCCCGCCAACTCGCGTTCGTGCGCCAGCTGGGTCGTCAGACGCGTCTGTTCCGCGTTCAACGCTTGTCGCTGTCGCGTCCGCGCGTCCTCTAGCTCTTCCTCCTGGCGGCGCGCAGCGGCGTTGACCGTGATGAGCACGGTCGCGAACGCGCCGAGCGGGGTCAGGATGACCGTCGCGAGAGCGACGGCGTTCTGTGAGAGCCGCGTCTGCCCTGTCTTACGACAGCCGGGTACGTTCTGATCCCGTTCTGCGCAACCCGGCGGCTGCTGCGACGTCGGGAGAACGAGTCCTCGATCGGTAGCGTCGCCAATGCCGTGACAACGACGAGGACGACACCGGCAGCGATGTTGCGTGCTCGCGTCATCGCGCAACGCTACAGCCAGCCAATTACAGGTACGGGCGCCGGGCGCTTCTCCGCCATCTCAGCGGCCATGGCGAGGGCGATCACGGCGTCGATGTGGGCGCTGTCGGCGCTCTTCACGAGCCGCCGGCCGCGCGGCGTCGGCTTCGCGATGGCGTTGGCGACGTGCGCGTCGAGCGTCGGGTGTCCGACATGTCGGACACGGCGCTCGACGACGAGCCGGTGCAGGTTCTCCGAGCAGCGCGTCATGCGTGTCTCCGATTCAGCCACTCGACGAGCGTCAGCCGCAGGTCGCGTTCGAGCCGCAGCGTCCTCCGCCTTCGAACCGCATCGTGTCGTACACGACCTGGGCGATGGGGCGGCCCTGCCCGGCTAGCTGACGTGCCCGGGGAGGTTGAGAGCGCGGCTGATCGGTGGTTGGCCGCCGAGTGAGCTGTGGGGTCTGCGCTCGTTGTAGTGGCGGAGCCAGTGTGGCAAGGCGGCGTTGCGGGCGTCGTGATCGCGGTAGCGCAGGCCC
>DATMVH010000261.1:0-4517 GCA_035563395.1 Solirubrobacteraceae bacterium | reverse complement strand
TACGTCTACATCGCCAAGCCGCCGCTCTACAAGCTCAAGCAGGGCCAGCAGGAGCGCTACATCGAGAAGGACTCCGAGCTCGAGGACATCCTCCTGGGCGACAAGCTCGAGCGCTTCGAGGTCACGGACGCCAGCGGACAGCAGTTCCGGCTGACGGAGAACCGCTGGCAGCGCTACTCGCGGCTGCTCAAGCAGTACGAGGGCTGGGCGTCGGCCCTGCGCGCCGACCACGGGCACGACACCGTGACCTTCCTCGAGGAGTCGCAGATCCTCGACGAGCAGGTGTCGAGCGTCGAGGAGCTGGAGGCGCTGATCGCGCGGGAGACGCCCGAGGGCGAGCCGTACACGACGGAGCTCCTGCCCTCGACGGACGGGCTGATCCGCATCCGCGCGGTCGAGCGCCGGACGAACCTCGCGCGCACGCACCGGCTGGGCCGCTCGCTGTTCGAGGCGAACGAGTACCGGCAGCTCGCGCGCGTGCACGCCGAGCTCACGAGGATGGCCGGCACGCCGCCGTTCACCGTGAAGCTCGGCAACGAGACGGAGGAGGCGCTGTCCTTCGAGGACCTGCGCCGCACCGTCATGGAGGTGGCCGCCAAGGGCGTCTCGCTCCAGCGCTTCAAGGGGCTGGGCGAGATGAACGCCGATCAGTTGCGCGAGACCACCATGGACCCCGAGTCGCGGACGCTCCAGCAGGTCACGATGGACGACGCCGCGGCGGCCGACCGCCTGTTCACCATGCTGATGGGCGACAAGGTCGAGCCGCGGCGCGAGTTCATCGAGGAGAACGCCCGCGTCGCCACGCTCGACGTCTGAGGAGGTGAGCGCCAATGGCCACGTCTGACCTCATCGGCGGCGGCAACATCGAGCCGCGCGGGCTCGAGGAGGAGATGCGCTCCTCCTACCTCGACTACGCGATGTCGGTCATCGTCGGGCGCGCGCTGCCCGACGTCCGCGACGGGCTGAAGCCCGTCCACCGCCGCGTCCTGTTCTCGATGAACGAGAACGGGCTGCAGCCCAACCGCCCGTACTCGAAGTGCGCCCGCATCGTCGGCGACGTGATGGGCAACTACCACCCGCACGGCGACTCGGCGATCTACGACACGCTCGTGCGGCTCGCGCAGGACTTCTCCATGCGCAACCCGCTCGTCGACGGCCAGGGCAACTTCGGCTCGGTCGACGACGATCCCGCCGCGGCGATGCGCTACACGGAGGCCCGCCTCGCCCCGCTCGCGCGCGAGATGCTGCGCGACCTCGACGAGGACACCGTCGACTTCCAGCCGAACTACGACGGGCGCAAGCAGGAGCCGCTCGTCCTGCCGTCGCGCTTCCCGAATCTCCTTGTCAACGGCGCGTCGGGCATCGCCGTCGGCATGGCCACGAACATCCCGCCGCACAACCTGCGCGAGACGATCGACGCGGTCATCGCCTACATCGACGACCCGGACATCGACACCGCCGGCCTGATGAAGCACATCAAGGGCCCGGACTTCCCGACCGGCGGCGTCATCCTCGGCGTCAACGGCATCCGCGAGGCCTACGAGACCGGCCGCGGCCGCGTCCGCGTGCGGGCGCGCGCCCACACGGAGGACATCGGGCAGGGCAAGGAGGCGATCATCGTCACCGAGCTGCCGTTCATGGTGAAGAAGGGCGGCGACGGCGGCCTGATCCGCAAGATCGCCGAGCTCGTCCACGAGAAGAAGCTCACGGAGATCTCCGACCTGCGGGACGAGTCGGACCGCAAGGGCATGCGGATCGTGATCGAGCTCAAGCGCGGCGTGATCCCGAAGGTCGCGCTCAACAAGCTCTACAAGCACACGGCGATGCAGACGACGTTCGGCGTGAACGCCGTCGCCCTCGTCGACAACGTGCCGCGGACGCTGCCGCTGCGGTCGATCATCCACAACTACGTCCAGCATCAGCGCGAGGTCATCGTCCGGCGGTCGAAGTTCCGCCTCCGCCGGCTGGAGGCCCGCAAGCACATCCTCGAGGGCCAGCTCATCGCGCTGGACCACCTCGACGAGGTGATCGCGCTGATCCGCGGCGCGCGCGACCGCGACACCGCTCGCAGCGGGCTGATCGAGCGCTTCGGCCTCACCTACATCCAGGCGCAGGCCATCCTCGAGCTCCGGCTCCAGCAGCTGACCGCGCTCGAGTCGGACGCGATCCGCCGCGAGCACGCCGACATCGTCGAGCAGATCGCCGAGCTGCGCGCGCTGCTGGGCGACGAGGACAAGGTCCTCGGGCTGATCAAGGAGGAGCTCGGCGAGGTGCGCGACCGCTACGGCGACGAGCGGCGCACGCAGATCACCGTCGCCGAGGACGACCTCGACATCGAGGACCTCATCGCCGACCAGCAGATGGTCATCACGATCACGAAGTCCGGCTACATCAAGTCGCTGCCGCTCGCCACCTACCGGCAGCAGCGGCGCGGCGGCGTCGGCGTGACCGGGATGGGCATGAAGGACGAGGACTACATCGAGCACCTCTTCGTGTGCTCGACGCACGACTTCCTGCTCTTCTTCACCAACCGCGGCAAGGTCTACCGCTCGAAGGTCTACGACCTGCCGGACGCGGGGTCGCGCCAGTCCAAGGGCCGGCACCTCGGCAACGTGCTCCCGCTACGGGAGGGCGAGCGGGTGCAGTCCGTGCTCGCCACGCGCGACTACGCCGAGTCGGAGTACCTCGTCTTCGCGACCCGCGAGGGGATCGTGAAGAAGTCGGAGTTCGCCCTCTACAACACGCCGATCAAGGCCGACGGGATCATCGCGATCAACATCCGGGACGACGACGAGCTCGTCGCCGTGCGGCGCGTGGATCCCAACGACGAGATCCTCATGGTCTCGCGCGCCGGGCTCGCCGTCCGCTTCTCGGAGGCGGACGCGCGGAGCATGGGGCGCGACACGAGCGGCGTGCGCGGCATGGACGTCGCCGGGCCGGACAATCACGTGATCGCGATGGACGTCGCCCGGCCCGGGCAGGACCTCCTCGTGGTCACGGAGAACGGCTACGGCAAGCGGACGTCGATCGACGAGTACCGCAAGACGTCGCGCGGGGCCAAGGGCGTCAAGACGATCCAGCAGACGGAGGCCAAGGGCGCCCTCGCCGGCGCGCTCGTGGTCCGGGAGCACCAGGAGCTCGTGTTCATCTCCCGCGACGGGATGGTGCAGCGGATCTCCGTCCGCGGCGTCAACCGCTACGGTCGCGCGTCGCAGGGGGTCCGCCTGATGAACCTGCGGGCCGACGACGTGGTGTCCGCGGTCGCGCTGGTCGTCGAGTCGGAGGCCGCGGCCACGTCCGCGCCGGTCGACCACCCGGTCTCGCTGGCCGCCCAGGGCGACGCCGACGAGCCGCAGGCGATCGAGGCCGACGGCGTGATCGCCGCCCGTCCGGACGAGGACGAGCTGCTGGACGTGCCCGAGGTCGCCGACGACGACGGCATGCCGGACTCCGATCTCGAGGAGTAGCGCGCCCGGGTCGCGGGGGGCGGGCGCGGCGCCGGTGGCGGGGAAGCGCCCTCCCCGTTGAACGGCGAGGGCCCCGTCGACCGCGGGGCCCTCGCCGTACATCTCGCTGGACTACTGGCCGTCGTCAGCTTTTCTGCGGCCGGGGGGACGAGCTCCGGCACTGACGGCGGCGGCGCCTCGGTGTGGATTCCGCTACCCAGCGGGTCCAGCACCGGCTGGTACTAGCGGCCGGGCACCTCCAGGGTCCCGTAAGAACTGTCACTCAACTTCGGACCACCCCCTTTCTCTGGTACCGGCAGAGTAGCGGACGGCGAGGACACCTGGAACGGGGGCCGGCGCCACGTCGCGGCGATGACTTCAGGCCGCTTCGGAGAGGAGGTACTGGCGCCACGTCGACGGGATCGTCGGCGAGGCCAGCTGGATGAACACGTTCGCGCTGGGCATGCGCGGCTTGACCCGGGGGTGCATCCCGATCTGGTGCGGGAGCCGGTCGCCCTTGCGGCGGTTGCAGGGTGCGCAGGAGGCGACGATGTTCTCCCAGTCCGACGCGCCGCCCTTGGACCGCGGGATGACGTGGTCGACCGTGAGGCTGGTGCGCGCGCCGCAGTACTGGCACTGCCAGCCGTCACGGGCGAACACGGCGCGACGCGTGATCTTGCGCTTGTGCGAGTCGCGCGGGATGCGGACGTACGTGACGAGGCGGATCACGACCGGCTTGGTCATCGAGCCGTTCACCCAGTGCAGGTCGTGCTGCCCGGTCTCCACCACCTCGGCCTTGGCCTTCAGCAGCAGCACCGTCGCGCGCCGCACCGTGCAGACGTTGATCGGCTCGTACGTGGCGTTCAGGACGAGCACGCGACCACCTTCCCTCCGGCCATGGCCGGCGGCATCAGGTCCGTGCCGGAGGTGGTCTTCGGCCGACACGGACCCCATTGGCGCTGGGGTAGTACTCGCGCTCATGGAGTGTTCGGGAGTGTAGCGGTGCTTGCGGCGAGAACCAGTCCGTCGCAGGCGCCCGCTTCACCGCTCGGAAACAGCGCTTGAGCAGGT
>DATMVH010000260.1:0-3057 GCA_035563395.1 Solirubrobacteraceae bacterium | reverse complement strand
CGGGCTCCGCCGGGGCGGCGAGCGGCTGCTGCACGGGCGCCTCGCCCGCGCCGGTGTCGCCGTCGCCGCTGCCGGCGATCGCGGCCAGCGCGGCGGCGGCGTTGGTCCGCCCGCCGTCGCGCCCGTACGGCGCGAGAGCCTCCTTGCGGTCGGCGGAGTCGAGGATCGCGGCCTTGAGCTCCGCCGCCGTCAGCGTCGAGTCGGCGGACAGGAGCAGCGCGGCCGTTCCGGCCACGTGCGGCGCGGCCATCGACGTGCCGTCGAGCCACCAATAGTCACCGAGCCTCGTCGACAGCACGGAGACGCCCGGCGCGAACACGTCGACCGCGGACGGGCCGTAGTTCGAGAACCCCGCGCGCGCGTCGCGGTTGTCGGACGCGCCGACGCAGACGACGTTCGGCTGCGCGGCCTCGCACGGGTAGTAGATCTCGCCGCCGAGGTCCAGGCCGTCGTTGCCCGCGGCCACGACGAACAGCGTGTTTGGATGGCGGGAGATGGCGGCGTCGATCGCCGGCGCGTAGTCCGGGGCCCCGAGCGACGCGTTGACGATCCGGGCGCCGGTGTCGGCCGCGTGGTCGAAGGCGCTCGCGATCGTCGACCACGTGCCGGTGCCCGTGTCGTCGAGGGCCTTGAGGGCGAGGATGCGCGCGTCCGGGGCGACGCCGCTCACGCCCGCCGCGTTGCCGTTGGCGGCCGCGATCGTGCCCGCCACATGGGAGCCGTGCCCGTCGACGTCGTCGGGGTCGTTGTCGCCGTAGGCGAAGTCGTAGCCGCGCCAGTCGTCCGCCAGGCCGTTGCGGTCGTCGTCGAGGCCGTTCGTCTCCCGTCCGCCGCCCGTCTCGCCGGGGTTGAGGGCGAGGCGGCCCGCCAGGTCGGGATGCGACGCGTCGACGCCGGTGTCCACGACCGCGACGGTGACGCCCGCGCCGGTCGCCGTCCGCCACGCGGCGGGGACGTCCATGTCGGCATCGCGGAGCCCGGCCTGGCCCTGGATCGTCCGGCCGCTGTTCTCGAGCCCCCAGAGGTAGGGGAAGAGCGGGTCGGCGGTGCCCGCCTGCGCGTGCACGAGCCCGTCTCGCTGCGCCCAACGGACGTCCGGATCGGCGCGGAGCGCGGCGAGCGCGGCGGCGGCCCGGCCGGCCGGGACGGTGACGATCTCGGCGTGATCGAGCCGCAGGCTGCGCTCGAACTCGACGCCGGCGTCCGCCCGGAGGGCGGCGCGCTCGGCGGCCGACAGGCCCGGCTCGCGGCCGACGATGAGTTCGACGGTGTCCGCGGCCTGCGCGGGCGCGGCCGCGCCGAGCACGGCGAGCGCGCACACCGCGAGCGAGAGCAGCGCGCGCACGCGCGCGCGAGGTGGGCATCCATGCCGGACCATCGAGGCGGATATCGGCCCGGGCGGGCCGGGCCTTTACTCGCCGGCCGCGGATCCGACGAACGGCGGGTCGAGCCGACGGCGAGCGGGCCGCGAGGCGCGGCGGCGGGGCGGCGGGGCGGCGCTCAGGCGGCGGCCGAGCGGCGCGGCGCCCGCCCCGGGCACGCCACGAGGCTGGCCCGCACGAGCTCGCGCTGACGGCGATGCGGATCGCGCTCCGTGGCGAGGAGCGCGCGCAGGGCCGGCGCGGGGAGCGCGACGGGGAGAGCGGTGGTCCGGCTTCTGGCCATGCCGGAAGCATCGCGCCGCCGGCGGACGGAGAGGATCGAGCAGACCAGCGAACGGGAGTGCGGTTGCCCGGCGTCCGCGGACCGCGGTCCGCCTTCAGCGCGGGAGCTCGACGCCGAGCGTGGGCACGGACACGCTGCCGGCGTCCGCGGTCACGGTGCCGATGCGCGCGGTCCCCGGATGGCGCGCGGCCAGCACCGCGACCGCGTCGGCGGCGGCATGCTCCGGGACGACCGCGCAGAACCCGCAGCCCATGTTGAACACGCGCCACATCTCCTCCGCCGCGACGTCCGCGCCCGCGGCGACGAGGCCGAAGACGGCGGGAACGGGCAGCGGCGCCTCGACGGCGAAGCCGACCGCCGTGCTGAGCCGACGGAGGTTCGCGAGCCCGCCGCCGGTGATGTGGGCGAGGCCGTGGACGGGCAGGCCGGAGCGCAGCAGGTCGAGCACCGCCCGCACGTAGATCACCGTCGGCTCCAGCAGCGCGTCGGCCACCGAGGCGCCGCCCAGCGCCGCGGGCCGGGCCTCGAGCCCCAGCGGCTCGAGCGCGCGGCGCGCGAGCGTGTACCCGTTGGAGTGCAGGCCGCTCGACGGGAGGCCGATCAGCGCGTCGCCGGGCGCGCACGCCGCGCCGCTCACGATCGCGTCGAGCGCCACCGTCCCGAAGCACGCCGCCGTGAGGTCGAGGCCGCCGGGCGACGGGTGCCCGCGGATGAGCTCCGGCAGGACGGCGACCTCGCCGCCCGGGATCTCCACGCCCGCGTCCTCCGCGCCGGCCTTCAGCCCGCGCGCGACGGCGGCGAAGACGTCCGCGTCCGTCTCCTCCACCGCGAGGTAGTCGAGGACCGCGATGGGCTCCGCGCCGACGCACACGACGTCGTTGACGTTCATGGCCACGCAGTCGATCCCCACCGTGTCGTAGCGGCCGGTCTGCTCGGCCACGATGAGCTTCGAGCCGACGCCATCGGTCCCCACCGCGATGCCGAGGTTCGGCGCGACGGCCAGCACCGCGGCGTAGTGCCCCGGGAGCGGGACGGTGCGCGCCGCCCGGCCCGTGTCGATCGTCCGCAGGACGCCCACGAGCGCCTCGACGGCACGGTCGGCCGCACCCGTGTCCACCCCTGCGCGGGCGTACGCGTTGGTCATGGGCGACGATTCTGGCGCACGCCGAGGATGGCGCCGGCGAGCGCGGTCCGCCACGCCGCCCACGGCCACAGCGGCGCTCGGCGCTCGATCCCGATCCGGTGCCCGGCCACGAGCGTGGACGCGAAGGCCGCGGCCGCCGCTGCGAGCAACGGGCGCACCGAGGCGCGCCGGTCGTGCGCGCGCGCGAGCCGCACCGCCTTGAGCCCGCCGGCGCCGAACAGCACCGGCAGCGCGACCTCCCACGACAG
>DATMVH010000259.1:0-3289 GCA_035563395.1 Solirubrobacteraceae bacterium | reverse complement strand
GCGCCGCCGGGGGGAGGCGGCGCCCGCGGACGGAGGTCAGGCGCGGCCGGCGCCGCGGGAGAAGCGGCACCGGCGGGGTGAGCGCGCGGCTCAGCCTGCGTCCCGCAGGCGCTGGGCCTCGGGAAGCGACTCGAGCTTCTTGAGCGTGTGGTTCTCGATCTGGCGGATGCGCTCGCGCGTGACGTTGAACGCCCGCCCGACCTCTTCGAGCGTGTACGGCCGCGCCCCGGTCAGGCCGAAGCGCATCTCGATGACCTCGCGCTCGCGCTGGGGCAGCGCCTCGAGGGCGCGCCGGACGTTCTCGCGGCGCAGGTTCTCGCTCGCCTGCTCGAACGGCGACTCGGCGGACTCGTCCTCGACGAAGTCGCCGAGCTCGGATTCCTCCTCCTCGCCGATCGGCTTCTCGAGCGACACGGGCTGCTGGGCCATCCGCTGGATGTCGCGCACCTCGCGCACGGTGCACTCGAGCTCCGCGGCGATCTCGTCGGGCGTCGGCTCGCGGCCGAGCGTCTGGACGAGCTGGCGCTCGACGTGCACGACCTTGTTGAGCTTCTCCACCATGTGGACGGGGATCCGGATGGTCCGGCCCTTGTCCGCGATCGCGCGCGTGACCGCCTGCCGGATCCACCACGTCGCGTACGTCGAGAACTTGTAGCCGCGCCGATAGTCGAACTTCTCGACGGCGCGGATCAGCCCGAGCGAGCCCTCCTGGATCAGGTCCAGGAACGACAGGCCGCGGCCCAGGTAGCCCTTGGCGATCGAGACGACGAGGCGGAGGTTGGCCTCCACCATCTGCTGCTTGGCCTCCAGGTCGCCGCGCTCGATGCGCTTCGCGAGCTGGACCTCGCGCTCCGCGCTCAGCAGCGCCACGCGCCCGATCGAGCGCAGGTACAGCCGCAGGGAGTCGAGCGAGGGCTCGACCGTGAGGTCGACCTGCGCCTTGCGGGGCCCGTCGGAGGCCTTCTCGCCGGCGACGTCGGCGACGCGCTCGAAGCGGCCGCCTTCCGGCACCGCCGGCCGGCCGTCGTCGCCGACCACCTCGATTCCCTGGTCCTCGAGGTACGTGTGCAGTTCGGCGACCTGTTCCTTGGTCACCTCGATCTCCTCCAGGCCGGAGGCGATCTGGGCGAACGTCAGGAAGCCCCGCTCCTGCCCGTCCGCGATGAGCTGGCGCAACTCGTCGATCTCCGTGATCGGCGTCTCGTCCGCCAGGAGTACTTCGGTCTTGGTGCCCAACCCCTCGATCCTTGAAGCCGTAACCCCGACGACCGGCCCTCCGGACCGGCCCTGCACCGACACGTCCTAAGTCCTCGTGCGTTTGTAGCACAGCTTTGGGCAAACCTAAAGCTTTCGTTGGGCGCCAAGTCCGCCGGGCGACAGGAGCGGAGCGGGCCGAAGCTAAGGTGTCGGCGCATGGCGATCTCCTTGGAAGACGTCCAGAACCAGGTCCCCACGCTGCATGTGTCGCTGTCGCGCGTCGGCGTCACGAACGTCGAGAAGGTCATCCGGATCTCCGCGGGCGGCGCGTCCACCCTCTTCTCGGCGAAGCTCGACTGCTTCGTCGACCTCGGCCCGCGCCAGAAGGGGGCGCACATGTCGCGCTTCGAAGAGGTCGTCAACGACGCGATCGGCGAGGTGGTGCTGAGGGAGACGGCCTTCCGCGCGGAGACGCTCGCGCAGCACATCGCGGAGAAGGTGCGCGACCGCCAGGGCGCGCGCCGCGCCGAGGTGCGCTTGGAGGCTCGCTACCCGGAGAACAAGCCCGCGCCCGTGAGCGGGATCGACACGCAGGAGATCTACACGCTGCACGGCGTCGCGGTGGCGAGCGCCGCGGGCACGCGCCGCTTGATCGGCGTGACCGCGCAGGGCATGACGGCGTGCCCGTGCGCGCAGACCCTCGTGCAGGCCAGCTCGCGCGAGCGCCTGCTCGCCGACGGCTTCTCCGAGGCGGAGATCGAGCGCGTGTTCGCCGCCGTCCCGGTGGCCACGCACAACCAGCGCGGTCTCGGGACGCTCCACATCGGCTGCCCCGAGTCCTGCACGACCGACATCGACGCCCAGCGGCTGCTCGCCGTGGTCGAGGACGCGATGTCGTCGGAGATCTACGAGCTGATGAAGCGCTCCGACGAAGGCGCCGTGGTCGAGAAGGCCCACCGCCGCCCCCGCTTCGTCGAGGACTGCGTGCGGGAGATGATCCGCGGGGTGATCGACGGCTTCCCCGAGCTCGCCGACGACTCCTTCGTCTCCGCCCGGCAGGAGAACCTCGAGACGATCCACCAGCACAACGTCGTCGCCGACCGCTTCGGGCTGCTCGGCGAGCTGCGCCACGAGCTGGCGTCCGGGGAGCACTCCCCCGCGCACGTCTCCATGCGCGACTGGCTCGACGGCGGCGCCTGAGTCACGGCTTCAGCCGCCGCCCGGTGGCGAACAGCCGCGCGCTCCACGCCACGCACGCGGCCGCCATGACCGCGCCCACGGCCAGCGAGATCCCGACGGGCACGTCGCTCGTGCCGAGGAACCCGTGCCGCACGGCGTCGATGAGGTAGTAGAGCGGGTTGGCGTGCGAGATCTCCTGCCACGGCGAGGGCAGGCGCCCGACGGAGTAGAAGACGCCGCCGAGGAACGACAGCGGCAGGATCACGAGGTTCGTCACGAAGGCCGACTGGTCCCAGGACTCCGCGTAGATCCCGACGACGACGCCGAAGGCGCAGAAGGTGACGAGCAGGACCGCGAGCGCAGCGACGAGCACGAGCGGCGCGCGCACCGGCACGCCCGTCAGCGGCACGGCGATGGCGACCAGCCCGCCGCCGATCAGCAGCGCGCGCACCGCGCCGCCGAGGTTGAGCCCGAGGTTCACCTCCCAGCCGCGCATGGGCGCCGCGAGGACGTCGTTGAGATAGCGGTCGAAGCGCGCCTGGAAGACGCTCGAGGAATTGTTCGCGTAGGCCGCCTGCGCCATCGACATGGCGATCAGGCCGGGAACGATGTACTGGTCGTACGGGAAGCCGTCGATCTCGCGGATCCGATCGCCGAGCGACAGGCCGAAGACGACGATGAAGAGCGCGCTGGAGAGCACGGGCGCGAGGATGGTCTGCGTCCACAGCTTCAGGACGCGCGCGGTCTCGCGCCCGGACAGGGCGCGCAGGCCGCGGTGCGTGGCGAGCCAGGTGGTCATCGGCGGGCGCCCACGCTAGCGGCCCCGGCGCTGGCGACCACGACGAGCGCGACGGCGAGCCACTCGCGGGCGGCGAGCGCCTGCCCCAGCACCGCCAGTCCCGCCAGCGCGGCG
>DATMVH010000258.1:0-8032 GCA_035563395.1 Solirubrobacteraceae bacterium | reverse complement strand
CCGCGCCAGGAGCCCGAAGGCCCCCAGCGCGAGGAGGAAGGCGGCCGCCGCGGCGATCGCGGCGCGGGCGCGCATCGCGCTAGCCGTGCGCCGGGTCCGGCGGGGTCGGGGCGTGCGCGGGCTCGAGGCGCTTCAGCTGTGCGTCGAACCCGGCGTGCGGCGGAGCGACGTACGGGAACGCGGCCCGGAAGGGCACGTCGTTCTGATCCACGCCGTCGCCGAGGGGCAGCTTGTTGCCCTTGAGAAAGCCGCCGACCACGCGCAGCTCGGCGTCGGTCACGTCGTCGGCGAGGCGGCGCCCGTTCGGGAACCCGGACGTGTCACCGCCGATGACGCCGAACCGGTTCTCCATCGCGGACGGCGCCGAGCCGAGGTTGATCTTCAGCGTGTCCGTCGGCGGCGCGCCCTCGGCGATCTGCGTCAGGCCCGGGATGCCGGTCAGCAGCGCCTGCACGATGTCCGTCCGGTCGGTCTCCGGCACGTCGAGGCCCGGGAACAGCGCGTTGAGCACCTTGGCGAGCTCCGGCTCCACGACGTGCGCGCCGAAGTTCTTCAGGTCGCCCGACGGCTGCGTGCGGTTGTAGAGGTCCTTCTTCCCGACGGGAACGACGACCTCGTTGACGAGCGGGTTGCCGAGCCGGCTGACCTGCACGTCGTGCGCCTTGCCGTGGCGGTTGAGCTTCAGGCCGGGGCGGTCGGTCGAGCTCCACACGCCGACGACGGCGTTCGGGGCGCTCGGCGAGGCGACCGGGCGGTGGTTGCGCGTGACGTGCGCCTCGGGGACCTGCAGGACGATCGCGTGGGTGTTGTAGCCCGCGAGGTCGTCCTTGCCGCCGCCCGCGTTCCCCGTGCCGGACCGCAGGTTGATCCCGTCGAAGATCCCGCCGAGGTCGGCGAAGAACGGATCGTCGGCCTGGCCGGCGAACACCTTGCCGCCGCCGGGGAGCGTCCGCACGGCCTCCGCCGCGACCGCGTGGTAGTTCGGGATCGTCTTGGGCCCGACGTTGTTCGGCGCGACCGGCAGGCCGGCCGCGACCCTGTGCTCGCCGGTGCGCCGCCCGTGCTCGTAGGTCTCGCGCCAGACGCTGTAGGTCTGGACGATGTTGAGCTTCGGGTCGGAGATCGACGAGACGCCGGGCAGCGCGTACAGGAAGGAGTCCGGGTTGCGGTACCTCGTCTTGAACGCGAACCGGTAGCGGACGTCGTAGACGCCGTCGCCGGTGTTGTCGACGTTGATCCAGTACTTCGCGCGGTCGTCGAACCGGTAGAAGTTCGGGCCGCCGGCGGGATCCTCGAACGGGATCCAGTTCGCCACGACGGTCAGCGCGTCCGGCGCGTCGGCCGCCGTGAACGCGTAGACGTCGGTGTTGTCCGCGGTCGGGTCGAGCGCGATGAGCGATGCCTCGCGGTGGCTCGAGCCCGACCCCGGCGCGACGGCGATGACGCCCGCCGCCAGGGCGGCGGCGACCGGCATCGCCAAGAGGGAGAGCTTGCGCATGGGCCGGCTCACTCCTTCGGTGGATGGGATGGACACCGCGCTGTGCGGGCGCCGTCCCGGATCGGATGCGCGAGGCCGTCGCTTCTGCGAGCGGTTCGCAGGACGCGGCAGCGGAATACCGCGGGGGGCTCGCACGTCCCCGGTGAACTGCTCCCCCACATCCCCAGGAGAGACGGATGTATCCACACCACGCTCGATGGCTCGCCCGGCTCACGGTGCCCGCCGTCGTCCTCGCCGCCGGCCTCGCGGTGACCACCGCGCCCGCGATGGCGGACGGCGGCCGTCACGGCGTCGAGGTCGACCTCGACGACGGCCGGCTCGCGGTCGAGGGCTCGGACAACTCCGACAAGATCACCCTCCGCGTCCGCGCGGCGAAGCCCGACAAGATCGAGATCGACGTTCGCGACGACGGGACCGCCGACTTCAAGGTCAACCGCGACAGGGTCCGGCGGATCCTCGTCGAGGGCGAGGACGGCGGCGATCAGCTCCGCATCGACGACAGCGAGGTCGCCTTCAACGCGAACGTCCCGACGACGCTCGACGGCGGCGAGGGCTGGGACACGATGCTGGGCGGCGCCGGCGCGGAGCGGATGCTCGGGCGGTCCGGCAAGGACTTCGCCGACGGCAACCGCGGCAACGACTCCGGCGACATGGGCTCCGGCGACGACGTCTTCCGCTGGGATCCCGGTGACGGCAGCGACGTGATCGAGGGCCGCGCCGGCCGCGACGAGATGCTGTTCAACGGCGCGGGCGTCGCCGAGAAGTTCGACGTGTCGGCCAACGGCCCGCGCGTGAAGTTCTTCCGCGACGTCGCGAACATCACGATGGACCTCGACGACGTCGAGGTCATCACCACCAACGCGCTCGGCGGCACGGACAGCGTCCGCGTCGGGAACCTGTCCGGGACGGACGCCAAGGACGTCTCGGCGAACCTCGCGGCCGCGATCGGCGGCACGGCCGGGGACGCCGCGGCCGACCGCGTCGTCGTCGAGGGGACGCACGGCGCCGACACCGTCCAGGTGGCCGGCGACGCCGCCGCGACGACGGTCACGGGCCTGCCCGCGACGGTGCGCGTGCGCACCGCCGAGCCGGCGGACGCCCTCGACGTCGTGGTCAAGGGCGGCAGCGACCGGGTCGACGCCTCCGGCCTGGCCGCCGGTGCGGCGAACCTGACCGTCGACGCCGGCGCGGGCGACGACCGCGTGCTCGGCGCGCGCGGTGTCGAGACCACGCTCGGCGGCGACGGCAAGGACTTCGCCGACGGCAACGGCGGCAACGACGTCGGCATCATGGGCGCCGGCGACGACACCTTCCAGTGGGATCCGGGCGACGGCTCGGACACCGTCGAGGGCCAGGCCGGCCGCGACGAGCTGCTGTTCAACGGCGCGGGCGCGAACGAGAACTTCGACGTGTCGCCGAACGGCGGCCGCGTGAAGTTCTTCCGCGACGTCGCCAACATCACGATGGACCTCGACGACGTCGAGACCATCACCACCAACGCGCTCGGCGGCACGGACACGATGACGGTGAACGACCTGTCCGGGACCGACGCGGCGGAGGTCAGGACCGACCTCGCGGGCGCGATCGGCGCCGCGGCCGGCGACGGCGCGGCCGACCGGGTCATCGTCAACGGGACGAACGGCAACGACGCCATCGAGGCGACGGGCGCCGCCGCCGACACGACCGTGGCCGGCCTCCGGGCGCTCGTGCGGGTCAAGAACGGCGAGGTCAGCGACTCGCTGGTCATCGACTCGCTGGGCGGCGAGGACACGGTGAACGGATCCGCGCTCCCGGCCGACGCGATGGCGCTCACCGTCGACGGCGGGGCCGGTGGCGACCGCATGCTCGGCGGCGCCGGCAAGGACCTGTTCCTCGGCGGCGACGGCAACGACTTCGCCGACGGCAACCGCGCCGACGACCGCGGCCACATGGGCGCCGGCGACGACGTGTTCCAGTGGGATCCGGGCGACGGCTCGGACGTCGTCGAGGGGCAGGACGGCACCCGTGACGAGCTGCTGTTCAACGGGGCGGGCGCCGCCGAGAACTTCGACGTGTCGGCCAACGGCCCGCGTGTGAAGTTCTTCCGCGACGTCGCCAGCATCACGATGGACCTCGACGACGTCGAGGCGATCACGACCAACGCGCTCGGGGGCCCGGACACCATGACCGTGAACGACCTCTCCGGCACCGACGCGAAGGAGATCAAGACGGACCTCGCGGGCGCCATCGGCGGCACCACGGGCGACGGCGCGGCCGACCGCGTGACGGTCAACGGCACGGACGGCAACGACGCCATCGCCATCGCGGGCGCCAACGGGTCGGTGACCGTGAACGGCCTGCCGGCGCGCGTGGCGATCGCCAACGCCGAGAACGCGAACGACTCGCTCGTGGTCAACGGGCGCGGCGGCAACGACACGTTCGACAGCGGCGGCCTCGCGCCGAACACGATCGGACTGCAGACCAACCAGTAGGAGGGGCGGATCGCGCCGCCCGGCCGCGAGGCCCGGGCGGCGCGCCCGTTCAGCGGGCGGCGGACGCCGGCTCGCGCAGGGCGGCGGCGGCGCGGGCGAGCTCCTCGACCGCGGCCCAGTCGCCGGCGCGCGCGGCGTCCTTCGGCACCATCCACGAGCCGCCCACGCACACGACGTTGGGCAGCGCGAGGTACTCGGGCGCGCGCCGCAGGTCGATCCCGCCGGTCGGGCAGAACCGGACATCGGGGAACGGCCCGGCGAGCGCCCGCAGCGCCGCCACGCCGCCGGCCGCCTCGGCGGGGAAGAACTTCGCGACGGACACGCCGCGCTCGACGAGGGCGACGACGTCGGAGGCCGTCGCGGCGCCCGGCAGGAACGGCACGCCGGACCCCGCCATCGCGTCGAGCAGGGCGGGCGTCGTCCCCGGAGACACGAGGAAGGAGGCGCCGGCGGCCACCGCGGCGTCCGCCTGCGCGCCGGACAGGACGGTGCCGGCGCCCACGATGGCGTCCGGGACCTCGGCGGCGATGCGCTCCAGCGCCTCCAGGGCCCCGGGCGTCCGCAGCGTCACCTCCACCGCCGGGAGCCCGCCCGCGACGAGCGCCCGCGCGAGCGGCACGCCGTCGGCGGCGTCCTCGATCACGACGACGGGAACCACCGGCGCGGCGCCCGTGATGGCCTCGATCGTCGGGGTCATGCGGGGACCAGTGCCCCGGCCGGCGCGGCGCCGAACACGGACGCGCCCTCGTCCGGACGCCCGACGGCCTCGCGGAACGCCGCGAAGAGCTCCCGGCCGGTCCCGTCCGCGCCGGCGACGGTCACGGGCACGTCCGCGGGCTCGCGGTCGCCGAGGTCGACGTCCTCGACGTCGAGCGTCCCGGCGTCGGCGTCGACGCGGACGACGTCCCCGTCCCGCAGGCGCGCGAGCGGGCCGCCGGCGGCCGCCTCGGGCGTGCAGTGGATGGCCGCCGGCACCTTCCCCGAGGCGCCGGACATGCGCCCGTCGGTCACGAGCGCGACGTCGTACCCGCGGTCCATCAGCACGCCGAGCGCCGGGGTGAGCTTGTGGAGCTCCGGCATCCCGTTCGCCCGCGGGCCCTGGTTGCGGACGACCGCGACGAGGTCGCGATCCAGCTCGCCGCGCTCGAAGGCGGCGAAGAACGCGCGCTGGTCGTCGAAGACGCGCGCCGGGGCGGTCACGACCCGGCGGTCGGGCGCCACCGCGGAGACCTTCATCACCGCGCGGCCCAGCCCGCCGTCGAGCACGCGGATGCCGCCGTCGGGCGCGAACGGCCGCCACGCCGGCCGCAGCACGGTCTCGTCGCCGGACGCGCGGACCGGGCGCCGGCGCAGCGCGCCATCCTCGTCGAGGTACGGCGCCTCGCGGTAGCGGTCCAGGCCCGGGCCGGCGACCGTGCGGACGTCCGCGTGCAGGAGGCCTGCGTCGAGCAGCTCGCCGAAGAGGAACGCCGTCCCGCCCGCGGCGTGGAACTGGTTGATGTCCGCCGCCCCGTTGGGGTAGATGCTGGCCAGCAGCGGCACGGTCGCCGACAGGTCGGCGAAGTCGTCCCACGTCAGCCGGATGCCCGCGGCCGCCGCGATGGCCACGAGGTGCATCGTGTGGTTCGTCGAGCCGCCGCTGGCGAGCAGCGCCACGACGCCGTTGACGACCGCCTTCTCGTCGACCAGCTCGCCGGCCGGCGTGTGGTCGGCGCGCAGCGCGGTGAGGGCGACGGCGCGCTCCGCGGCCTTGGCGGTCAGCGCCTTGCGCAGCGGCGTGCCGGGGGCGACGAAGCTCGCGCCGGGCAGGTGCAGGCCCATCGCCTCGACCACGAGCTGGTTCGTGTTCGCGGTCCCGTAGAACGTGCAGGTGCCGGGGGAGTGGTAGGACCGCGCCTCGGCCTCGAGCAGGTCGTCGCGGCCGACCTTGCCCTCGGCGTGCAGCTGGCGGACCGCGCTCTTCTCCTTGTTCGGCAGGCCGGAGGGCATCGGTCCCGCAGGGACGAGCACGACCGGCAGATGCCCGAAGGAGAGCGCCCCGATCAGCAGGCCGGGGACGATCTTGTCGCAGACGCCCAGCAGGAGCGCGGCGTCGAACATGTCGTGGGAGAGGGCCACGGCCGTCGACATGGCGACGACGTCGCGGCTGAAGAGCGAGAGCTCCATGCCGGTGCGGCCCTGCGTGATGCCGTCGCACATCGCGGGCACGCCGCCGGCGAACTGCGCGACGGCGCCGGCCTTGGCCACCGCGCGCTTGAGCTGCGCGGGGAAGCGCTCGAACGGCTGGTGGGCCGAGAGCATGTCGTTGTAGGACGAGACGATCGCCACGTTCGCGCGCTCGGCGGCGCGCAGGTGGAGCTTCTCGTCGGCGCCGCAGGCGGCGAAGCCGTGGGCGAGGTTCGCACAGCCGAGCTCCCCGCGGGCCGGCCCGCGGCGGGCGGCGGCGCGAATGCGCTCGAGATAGGCCGCGCGCGAGTCCGCGCTGCGGGCCGCGATGCGGTCGGTGACGCCGGCGACGTCGGGGTGCACGATCACGGGTCCTCCTGTGGGAGCTGGATGAGGGCTCGTGCTCCGGACGCGCGTCCGGGCGTGTCCGAGCTGACGACAGTACCGGCGCAAGCGCTTGCGCGCAAGCGCTTGCGTAACATGTCGCAACATGGCCACCATGGAGCAGGTCGCGCGGCTGGCCGGCGTCTCGGTCACGACGGTCTCCCACGTCCTCAACGGCACGCGGCCGGCCAGCGAGGCGACGCGCCGGCGCGTCCTCGCGGCGGTCGAGCAGACGGGCTACAGGCCGAACACGATCGCCCGGGCGCTCGCCCGCGCGCGCACCCAGTCGCTCGGCCTCGCCATCAGCGGGCTCGCGAACCCGTACTTCGGCGACGTCATCGCGGCCGTCGAGGCGGAGGCGAGCCGCGCCGGCCACACGCTCCTTCTCGGGGACACGCGCGAGGACCCCGCGCACGAGCTGCGGATCGTCCATGCGCTGCTCGAGCGCCGGGTCGACGGCCTGCTGCTCGCGCCGTCGCCGGGCGCGGCCGAGCACGTGCTCCCGTACCTCGCCGCCCAGGCCGTGCCGGTGGTGCTGCTCGACCGCACGCCGTCGG
Source organism: Solirubrobacteraceae bacterium (assembly GCA_035563395.1). GTDB lineage: Bacteria > Actinomycetota > Thermoleophilia > Solirubrobacterales > Solirubrobacteraceae > DASQMT01. The sequence goes on along the minus strand of DATMVH010000258.1, from coordinate 956 downwards.
AGGCCTTCGACCAGGTGGCGAGCGAGAACGAGGAGCCGACCGCGCACCTCGTTGAGCACCTCGCCGCGCTCGGGCATCGCCGCATCGCCATGATCGTCGGCGCGCCGGCGCTGACCACGACGGAGGAGCGCGTGCGCGGCTACCGGCTCGGAATGGAGCGCGCCGGCGTCCGAGCCGACGACGCGCTGATCGCCGGCGGCGGCTCGCAGCGGGACGTCGCGCGCGCGGCGACGCACGAGCTGCTCGACCGGCCCGACCCGCCCACCGCACTCGTGAGCGGCAACAACTTCATGACCATCGGCGTGATGCGGGCCCTCGCCGACCGCGGGCTGCGCGTGCCGGAGGACATCGCGCTGGTGACCTTCGACGACTTCGAGTGGGCGGACCTCTTCGCCCCCCGGCTGACCGCCGTCGCGCAGCCGACGGGCGAGCTCGGCCGCCGGGCCGTCGAGCTCCTGCTCTCCCGGATGGCCGACCCGGACCTCCCGCCGCGCACCGTGCGGCTGCCGACGACGTTCGTGCACCGCGACTCGTGCGGGTGCCACCTCGAGTGAGCCCCTGGAACGCCGACGGGGCGGCCCGGAGGCCGCCCCGTGGACCCGGAGCGGCGCGCGCCGCCCCGGCGTGGATCTCGGAGGCGCTCAGCGGACGTCGAGCGCGATCACCTTGCGCGCGCCGCCGGCGACCGTGATGGTGATCTTGTAGACGGCCTTCCGGCCCGCCTTGAACACCAGCCGGTAGCCGCCGCTGCGGCGGGTCGCGGTGACCCGGCCGCCCTTGTCGGCGCGGGCGGTGATCCGCGGGGCGCTCGTCGTCACGACGATGCCGACGCCCTTGCGGGCTTGCGCGAGCGTGACGCGCTTCGGTGCGACGACCTTGTCGAGCGTCGGCGCGGCGGGCGCCACGACCGGGGCCTTCACCGGCGCGGGCACCGGGGCGGGCGCCGGCGCCGGCGC
>DATMVH010000257.1:0-3831 GCA_035563395.1 Solirubrobacteraceae bacterium | reverse complement strand
CCGCCGCCGGTCCGCGAGCCCGGCCTCGGCGTCACGCGGCCGACCGCGCCGGACAGCCCGGAGCCCGTCAGCGAGCCGGCGCCGGAGGCCCCGGCCGACGAGCCCGCCGCCTACCACCCGGCGACGACGGCGACCGCACCGAGGAAGCCGGTCGCGGCGAAGCCGGCGACGAAGCCGGTGGTCAAGGTGAAGGCGAAGACCCAGCGCTCGGTCGCACGCGAGCGCGAGGAGCAGCGCAAGGCCTCCCTGCGCAAGCGGCTGCTCGCAAAGCAGCGCGCGGCGGCGAAGCGCAAGGCCGCGGCCAAGCGCAAGGCCGCGAGGAAGAAGCGCTGAGCGGGTGCCGTGCGGCCCGGCGACGAGCCGGGCCGCACGCCGCTCACGCCGCCGGGCCGACGAAGCGGAGCATCCCCACGGCCCGCTCGAGCCAGGCGGCCACGGGCCGGCCCGCGTCGAGCTGCGCGATCGCGTAGCGCACCACCCACGGCAGCCGGTCGTCCATCGCAGGCATGCTAGGCGCCGGCCCGGCGGGCGCGCGGCGGTTCCCCGTCCTTTAACGCAGAGCGCCCCCGCGGCATTGCCGCGGGGGCGCCCGGCGCGTCGAGGAAACGCGGCGTCTCGGGGTAGACGGCGCGTCGGGGCATCCTCGGCCGGCTTGGAGAAGTTCCGTGCCCCGTGGACGATGCGGGCGATCCGCGCCCGTTCACAGCGGGCGGTCCCCGTGCGCGTCCTCGCGTCGCCCGGCTCTCGAGTTCGTTCGCGGCGCAACGTACGAGCGGTTTGTGCCGGGAATGTGAAGGCCCTGTACGCATCGTGTGCACGCCCGTCAGGTCGTGGACACGCACGGCAGCCGGCACGAGGACCGCCGACCAGTCGTCAGGCGAGCTCGTCGTCCACGCCGACGCTGGCGAGCGAGGACCACTCCTCGCGCGCGTCGTGGGCGAGCACGAGCAGGTCCCGCAGCGCGCCCGAGCGGTCGCGGATGTGGTCGCGCAGGAGCGCCTCGCCGCGGAACCCGAGGTCGGAGAACATGCGCACGGCGCCCTCCTGCTCCGCCACGACCTCGACGACGACCTTCTCCAGGCCCGCCGCGAGCGCCGCGCGCAGCGCGTGTCGGGCCAGCGCGCGGCCCACGCCGCGCCCGCGACGGGCCGGGTCGACGACCAGCCGCAGCTCGCCGACGTGCGAGGACCAGCCGACGAGCGGGCGGACGGAGACGATGCCGGCGACGGTGTCCGGCCCGTCCACGGCGACCCACGTGCGCAGCCCGCCGGGACCGCGCGCCCACGCCTCCGCGACGCCGGGGTCGCGGACGTCCTCCTTGATGAACGTGACGTCGCCGTCGGGCAGCGCGTCGAGGAAGCGCCGCAGGGCCGGCACCCGCTGGGCGTCGAGCGCGACGATGTCGAGCGGCATCATGCGGGCGCCTCCGAGCGCCGCCGCAAGAACTCGATGATGCGCGGGATCGTCACCTTCGCCGCCGTCCGTCCGACCACGAGCCCGATGTGGCCGGCGTCCAGCCTCAGCACGTCGTTCTCCTCCGACCCCACGAGCGAGGGCAGCGGCGCGGCGACGGGCTCCGGGACGATGTGGTCGCGCTCGGCGATCACGGTGAGCATCGGCCAGCGGATGTCGCGCAGCCTCACGCGGTCGCCGTCGAGGCGGACGCCGTCGGCCATGAACGCGTTCTCGCGCACGAGCATCTCGAGCGTCTGGCGCGCGGCCGCGCCGGGAAACGGGACGTGGTCGTTGGCCCAGGTCGTCATCGCCTGGTAGGCGGCGACGTACTCGTCGTTCCAGACGTTGTCGAGCAGCGTGGCGTACTGGCGGACGTCGCCCGTGGGCTTGAGGAGGCGGAAGGCCTGGCGGATGACGCCGGGCGGGATGTTGCCGCTCTCGTCGGCGATCGCGCCGACGTCGAACCGGCCCTCGCGGGACATCTCCGCCCACAGCCCCCACTTCGAGAAGTCGACGGGCGTCGCCATGGCCGTCAGCGAGCGCAGCGGCGCGTCCGGGCGCCGTGCGCCGTACAGCAGCGCGAGCACCCCGCCGAAGCAGTACCCGAGCAGGTTGACCGACGCCGTGCCGGCCGCTTCGCGGGCATGGCGCACGGCCTCGGGAAGGTAGACGGCGGCGTAGTCCTCGAGCCGCTCGTCGGCGTGGCGCGCGTCGGCGGGCGCCCAGTCGACGAGGAAGACGTCGAAGCCCGCGTGCAGGAGGTGCTCGACGAACGAGTTGCCCGGCCGCAGGTCGAGCACGTAGCTGCGGCTGACGAGGCTGAAGACGATCACCAGCGGCGGCGACAGCGTCACGGCGTCGCTGCGGTAGCGCCACAGCTCGCAGCGGCCGCTCGACCACACGAGGTCCTTCGGCGTCTGCCCGAGCCGCGGCCGGTCGACCCCGGCGGCGAGCTTGATGCCGTTACGGGCCCGGAGGGCGTTGCGCTCGACGTCGCGGCGTACCCGGTCCAGCAGCTCCGCGGGAGCGCGGAGCGCGGCCGTTCCCGGCAGCGCGGGGATCGTCGGCATGCGCGTCCTCCTCGGCCGGCGCCTGCGCGGCCGTCGCGCGTTCGAGGGTCGAGGTCATGCGCCGCAGCTCGCGGTCGAGGGCGGCGACCTCGCGGCGCAGCCGGGCCACGTCGCTGCCGGCGGGCAGGTTGACGAGGTGCCAGAGGGCGCGCGTCCGCGCCTCCACCGTGCGGCGCACGCGGGCCTGCGCGCGAGCGGCGAGCCCGAGGCCGTCGAGGAACGCGCCGGTTCGCACGGCGTCCTCGAGCCGCGGCGCGACGGCGCGCTCCGCGGCGTCGAAGGCCTTCAGCCAGAGGGGCTTGCCGGACGGCACGGGTTCCCCTTACCCGCGGCTCGGAGGGGGCAGACGGGGCGCTCCGGCGTGGGCACCGGCACTGACCGGCCGAGGAGTGGGAGGCCTCGGCGCTTCGCTAGCATCGGCGGCACGCCGCGCCGCCGGCGCCCGCACCGTGCCGACCGTCCAGGGCCTCGAATTCGCCTACGCGCTGTACGCGCTCCCGCCGGGCCGGCTCCCGTTCCGCCGCTGGCGCTGGGAGCTCTGGCACGGCCCCACGCTCGTCGCCTCCGGCTGGCGGCTCGCCCGCTCCGACGCCGGCCGCGCCCTGCGCGTGCGCGCCGCGGAGTTCGGCTGCCGGCTGTTCGGGCTGCCCGCCCCGCCCGCGCCGCCGCCGCGGTCCGTCGCGGCCGACCTGCGGCCCGGCGCGACGGAGCGCGTGGACATCGGCCCGATCACGTGCCTGCTCGTGCCCCGGGCGCTCGACCGCCCGGCGCTCGTCACGGGTTGAAGACGACCTTGCCGACGAGGTCGCCCTCGGCCATCGCCGAGAAGCCCGCGCGCGCCTCGGCGAGCGGCAGCACGCGGTCGATTCGCGGCCGGACGCCGCTCAGGTCGAGCATGCGGACGAGCTGGGAGAGCTCGTCGCGCGTCCCCATCGTGGAGCCGAGCACGCGCAGCTGGAGGAAGAACACGCGCTGCAGCTCGGCCGACGGCGCCTGACCGGACGTCGCGCCCGCGACGACGACCGCGCCGCCCGGCTTCAACGCGCGCAGGGAGTGCTTCCACGTCGCCTCGCCCACGGTCTCGAGGACCACGTCGACGCGCTCCGGGAGCCGCGCGCCGGTCTCGAAGACCTCGTGCGCGCCGAGCTCCTTCGCCGCCTCGCGCTTGGCCTCGTCGCGGCTGGTGGCCCACACCCGGACGCCCGCGCTGGCGCCGAGCGCGATCGCCGCGGTGGCCACGCCGCCGCCCGCGCCCTGGACGAGCACGGTCTGACCCGGCTGCACCGCCGCGGTGACGAAGAGCATG
>DATMVH010000256.1:0-2799 GCA_035563395.1 Solirubrobacteraceae bacterium | reverse complement strand
GGCCGAGCGGGGCCGCGGCGGCCGGGGCGGCGACGAGGTTCTCCGGCGCGGGGGCCTGGGCGTCCTCCGGATCCGGCGGGACGCCCGCGGCCACGGGCACGTCGGCGGCGTGCTCGAGCGGCATCTGCGGCGTCGCGTCCACCACGCCGCGCTGCCCGACGGCGAAGGAGAAGTCGAGCGTGTGGCGGGCGGTCTGGAGCGCCAGCGCCGCGGCGGCGAGGAGCCAGACGTCCTGGTCGAACCCGCGCGTGGCGCCGAGCGCCAGGCCCGCGAAGACGACGTACTCCTTCCCGCGGTCGAAGACGGAGTCCAGCCACGCGCCGAGCTTGGAGAACGTGCGCGTGTAGCGCGCGAGCTGGCCGTCGACGCAGTCGATGGTGAAGGCCGCCTGGAGGAGGATCGCCCCGGCGACCATCCCCGGGCGCGTGCCGAGCGCGAACGCGGCCGCGGCGACCGTCCCGATGACCATGGACACCGTCGTCATCTGGTTCGGCGTCCAGCCGCGGCGGGCGCAGTAGCGCGCGATGTACTTCGAGTACGGGGAGACGAAGAAGGTGGTGAAGAAGCCGTCGACGCCCTTGACGGCGGAGTTCAGCGCGACCTTGTCCTCGTCGATCGCCGCCATCTCGCCGAGCGCGCGCTCGACGTCGCGCGCCGTGGCGGGACGCGCGTAGTAGAACTCGCGCAAGCGGCTCGCGGCGAGGTCGACGTCCCCGCGGACGAGGCCGACGAGCAGCAGCGAGACCGCGTCCTCGGAGGCCACGCGACGCCGCAGGGCGACCAGCTCCTCGTCCTCCGCGGCGAGCGGGAGCGACGGCCAGTCCTCGGGCTCCGGCGGCTCGGCGACCGCGCCGGCGCGCGCGGCGCGCCAGCGGTCGAACCGCCACTCCCCGGCCTTGCGCTCGAGCTCGGCCGCCCACCCCTCGGGGCGGTCCGCGGCCAGCTCGGCGAGCCGCCGCGCCGCCGTGGCGAGCGCGTCGCGGTCGCGCGAATCGACCTTGAGGAAGCCCAGGAACGACATGTTGGCGTTGCGGACCCGGTGGAACGGCGAGCCGGCGCTCACGACGCGCCGCCGCGCGAGGCGCGCGCGGAAGCTCCAGCCGGAGCCGTGCAGGGGTCCGCTCAGCACGCCGGAGACGATGCGCGGGTCGGCCAGCAGGCCGGCGAGCGCCTCGCGGTGCGTCAGCACGTCCCCGCGGGCCACGAGCAGCGTCCCGGGCGCCTCGTGCGCGACCTCGGCGGCGATGCGGAGGTCCTCGACGAGGTCCGCGGACTCCGTCAGGCGGACGTCGAGACCCGCCGAGCGCGCGACCGCCTCGACCGCGTCGCGCCACTGCGGGCGCGTGACCACCCACGCCGTGCGGAGCCCGAGCGTCCCCAGCTGCTCCAGCAGGCGCCCGAGGATCGTCGCGTCGTCCAGCGGGAGCGCGGCCGCGGCCGTCCCGTCGGCCGCCGGGGCGGTGGCGTACACCAGCCCGGCGGCGCCCGCGGCCACGGGGGCGCGCCGGCGCGCGCGGACGGGCGCGAGAGGCCCCGTGAGACTGTCAGAGCGCGGCACGCTCTCCTACGGTAGCCGGGGCGCTGCGCGGGCCCGGCGGCGCGCCGTCGCCGCCAAGCAGGTCGCGCAGGAGCTGCTCCCAGCGCTGCCCGATGCGGTCCATGTCGTATTCGCGCGCCGTCTCGAGCGCGGCGGCGGCCATCCGGCGCCGGCGGGCGGGGTCGCGGACGAGCTCGAGCAGCGCGGCCGCGAAGGCGTCGACGTCGCCGTTCGGGACCAGCAGCCCGTTCTCGCCGTGGCGGATGATCTCCGCCGGCCCGCGCGGGCAGTCGAAGCTCACGACTGGAACGCCCTTGCTCATCGCCTCGAGGATGACCATCCCGAACCCCTCGTAGCGGGAGGACAGGGCGAAGACCGAGGCCTTTGCGAGCTCCCGGCCGATGAACGGCGTCGCCCCCATGAGCAGGACCTGGTCGTGGAGGTCGTTGGCGAGGATCATCTTGCGCAGGCGCTCGTGCTTGACGCCCTGGCCGAAGATCCGGAGCGTCCAGTCCGGCTCCGCGTCCGCGACCGTCGCGAACGCCCGGATCAGGAGGTCGAATCCCTTCTGCCAGGTGAGCCGCCCCGCGGCCAGCACCAGCGGGTTCGACAGCGACGAGCGATCGCCTTCCAGCTCGGGCAGCGCGTTGGGGATGCGGACGACGCGCGTGCCGCGGCCGCCGAGGAGGCGCCCGTAGTCGTGCGCGTCGTCCTCCGTCAGCACGGTGAGCGCGTCGAGCCGCGGATACGCGCGGCGGAGCTCGGCCGCGAGGCCCGGGCGGTGGGCGTGGAAGTTCATGTGCTCCTGCCCGACCGTGATCACGCCGGGGGGCGCGAGCCGCGCGGCGATGACGTTGAAGCTCGGGCGGGTGGCGATCAGCACCCCGCCGTCGAGCGAGCGCAGCTTCCGCACGAGCTGGACGTCGCTCCACAGCGAGCACCACTCGAACGCGAAGTCCTCCTCGTGGACCAGCACGCTCGGGAGCCGCTCGAGCGCGCGGCGCAGGCGCGAGCGCGGGACACCGGGCGTCCGGTCGTCGAGCGCGCTGAGCGCGACCCCGGGCGGCAGCGGGAGGAAGGTCGCCTCGCGCCGCTTCACCGCGCTGACGATCTCCACGTCGTGGTCGCGGGCCAGGCGGCCCGCGAGGTTGAACACCGTCCGGATCGTTCCCCCGACGCCGAACGCGTGCATGAGGAGGATGTGGACCTGCTGGCGGCCGGCCGCGCGCTGCGGCGCGCCGCGGCGGCGGCCGGCGCGCACG
>DATMVH010000255.1:0-2216 GCA_035563395.1 Solirubrobacteraceae bacterium | reverse complement strand
TCGGCCGCCGGCACGCTCCGGTTCACCGGTCGCGTCCGCGGCCGGCTGCTGGCCACGGGCCGCTACCGCGTGGTGGTGACCGCGAAGGCGGCCGGGCGCACGACGGCTCCGCGGACCATCGCGTTCAGGGTCGTGCGCGGCTGATCGCGTCCCTGCGACGGGCGCCGCCGCCCTCCCGCCCGGGAGCGGCGGCGGCGTTCCCCATCGGAAGTCCTCCTGACCCAAGCAAGAGAGAAGGCACGGAAGTCATGTGCGGTGTAATCGGATACGTCGGCCGCCGGCACGCCAAGGAGCGGCTGCTGGCGGGCCTCGAGCGGCTGGAGTACCGCGGCTACGACTCGGCGGGCATCTGCCTGGTCGACGGCGACGGGCTCACAACCGTCAAGGCGGTGGGCAAGCTCGAGAACCTCAAGGGCAAGATCAACGGGCACGCCTACGGCGCGACGACCGGGATCGGTCACACGCGCTGGGCGACGCACGGGCGGGTGACGGAGCAGAACGCCCATCCGCTGACGGCCGGCGACCATCAGGAGGTCGCCATCGTCCTCAACGGGATCATCGAGAACCACGCGGAGCTGCGGCGGCGCCTGAACGCCGACGGCGAGCGGTTCGCGTCGGAGACCGACGCCGAGGTGGTCGCCCACCTCGTGCGGATGTTCTACGACGGGTGCCTCGCCACCGCCGTCCGCGCCGCGCGCTCGGAGCTCGAGGGCCACTACGCGTTCATCGCGGTGCACGCGGACCAGCCGGGCGTCCTCGTCGGCACGCGCCGCGAGTGCCCGCTGCTCGCGGGAATGGGCGACGGGGAGACCTTCCTCGCCTCCTCGATCACCGCGTTCTCCGCCGACACCCGCCGCATCAAACTCATCGAGGACGACGAGATCGTCGCCATCACCGCCGACGGCGTCACCGTCCTCGACGCGCGGGGCGACTCGCTCGAGCGCGACGAGGTCGTGGTGACGTGGGACGACGAGGTCGCCGAGAAGGGCGGCTACGAGTCGTACATGCTCAAGGAGATCCACGAGCAGCCGAACGCGATCGCAACGACGATCGCGCGCAACCTCGAGGGTGCCGCGCTCGAGCTCGACCGCGTGGGCGACATCGCGGCCATCCGCCGCGTGCTGGTGCTCGCCTGCGGCACCGCCTATCACGCGGGCCTCGCCGCCCGCTACGCCATCGAGCAGTGGGCGGGGCTCCCGTGCGACGTCGAGGTCGCGAGCGAGTGGCGCTACCGCGACCCGCGCGTCGAGCCCGGCACGCTCGTGATCGCCATCTCGCAGTCGGGGGAGACCGCCGACACGCTCGCGGGCGTCCGGCTGGCGCGCGCCCGGGGGGCACGGACGCTGGCGATCACGAACTCGCCCGGCTCCCAGCTCACGCGCGAGGTCGACGCCGTGCTGCACACGCACGCGGGGCTCGAGATGGGCGTGGCCGCGACGAAGACCTTCACCACCCAGGTGGTCGTCATGGCGCTGCTCGCGCAGCGGATCGGCGAGCGGCGGGGCGTCCTCGCCCCGGCCGAGGCGGAGCGGCTCCTGTCGGAACTCCGCGGGCTGCCGGCGAAGGTGCGCGCGGCGCTGGCGGCGCAGGACGGGATCGAGGAGGCGGCCCAGCGGCACGCCGACAAGGCCTACTTCTTCTTCCTCGGCCGCCACGCGGGGCTTCCCATCGCCCTCGAGGGCGCGCTGAAGCTCAAGGAGATCGCCTACATCCCGACGGAGTCCTACGCCGCCGGCGAGATGAAGCACGGCCCGATCGCCTTGCTCGACGACGAGACGCCCGTGGTGTCCGTCGCGACCCGCTCGCACGTGTCGGACAAGCTGCTGTCCAACCTCGCGGAGGTCCGCGCCCGCGGCGCGCAGGTGATCGCGGTGGCGTGCGAGGGCGACGCGGACATCGACGCGGTCGCCGAGGACGTCCTGCGCGTGCCGTCGACCCACCCGCTCCTGCAGGGCGTCGTGGCGATCGTCCCGCTGCAGCTGCTCGCGTACCGGATCGCGCGCCTGCGCGGCCTGGACGCGGACCAGCCGCGCAACCTCGCGAAGACGGTGACGGTCGAATGACGCGCCACGACTGCGCAGCCGCGCGTCCGGCGTTCCGCCCCGCCTGCTGACGACATGTCCGAGACACGATGGACCAAGCGGGTCAAGCTCGCGCTGCTCGCGCTGCTCGGTGCGGCGATCGTCTCCGTGCCCGTGACGGTGGCGGCCGGCTTC
>DATMVH010000254.1:0-3209 GCA_035563395.1 Solirubrobacteraceae bacterium | reverse complement strand
GGCGCCGACCGCAGCCGCCTCGGCGGGGTTCGCCGCCAGTTCGCGTTCGCGGCGGCGGCCGCGGTCGGCCTCGTGCTGGCCTGCGTGCTGATCGCCGCGGCGCTGATGTTCGTCTCGAGCCACGACGCGCTGCTCGCGTCGGGCGTCGCCGTCGCGGCGGGCGTGATCGCCGTCCGTACGGCCACGCTGCTCGCCGGCGGCGTGGCCGCGGACGTGATCGCGATCCGCGACGCGCTCGTCGCGGTCGGCGAGGGCCGCCGCGACGTCGGCGCCGGCGTGGCGGCCCGGGACGAGCTCGGCGAGCTCGGGCGCGCGGCGGACGCGATGGCGCGCAGGCTCGCCGACGAGGAAGCGCGCCGGAAGGCGGCCGACGGCGCGCGCCGGACCCTCGTCGCCGCCGTCTCGCACGACCTCCGCACGCCGGTGACGGCGCTGCGCCTGCTCGTCGAGGCGATCGAGGACGACATCGTCGACGTGCCGACGCGGCGGCGCTACCTCGCGACGATGCAGTCGCACATCCGCGCGCTGAGCACGATGATCGACGATCTCTTCGAGCTGTCGCGCATCGAGGCCGGCGACGTCGCGTGGTCGATCCGCAGCGTGGAGCTCGCCGGCCTCCTCGACGAGACCGTCGAGGCGATCGCGGTCGAGGCCCGCGCCAAGGGCGTCCGCGTGTCCACGGAGCTGCCGAACGCCCCGCTCGCCGCCCGGGCCGATCCCGAGCGAGTGCAGCGCGCGCTGCTGAACCTCATCCGCAACGCCATCCGCCACACGCCGAGCGACGGCAGCGTGGTCGTCCGGGCGGCGGCCACCGCGGCCGCCGTGGAGATCGAGGTGGCCGACACCGGCGACGGCATCCGCCCGGGCGACCGGGAGCGCATCTTCGAGCCCTTCTACCGCGGCGGCGGCGACGCGGCGCGCGGTGCGGAAGGCGCCGGCCTCGGGCTCGCCATCGCTCGCGCGATCGTCGAGCGGCACGGCGGCCGCATCTGGCTGCCGGCGAGCGAGCGCGGCGCGCGGGTCCGCTTTACGCTGCCGCCGGGATGAGCGCGCCCGGCGTCCCGGCCGTAGGATCGCGGTCATGGGCACGCGCACGAGCTATCCACCCGGCACCTTCTCGTGGGCCGAGCTGGCGACGAGCGACGCCGCCGGCGCGAAGGGGTTCTACACCGCGCTGTTCCGCTGGGACTACGACGACAACCCGATCGGCGAGGGACAGGTGTACTCGCTGGCGCTGCGCGACGGCGAGCGGGTCGCGGCGCTGTTCGCGTCCGACGAGCCGCCGCACTGGAACTGCTATGTCACCGTCGCGTCGGCCGACGAGAGCACGGCTCGTGCGACGGACCTTGGCGGCACCGTGCTCGCCGACCCGTTCGACGTCATGGACTTGGGCCGGATGTCGGTGATCGCGGACCCCACGGGCGCGGCGCTGTCGCTGTGGGAGCCGCTGGGCAACATCGGCGCGGCGCTCGTCAACACCCCGGGCTCGATGACGTGGAACGACCTCGTGACGCCCGACCCGGACGCGGCCGCGCGCTTCTACGAGGCGTTGTTCGGGTGGACGACGGAAGCGGTCGAGGGCGGCGGCGGCTACCGCGTGATCCGCAACGGCGAGCGCTCCAACGGCGGCATCATGCCGCTCGACCCCGAGCGCATGGGCGCGGACACGCCGGCGAGCTGGATGCCGTACTTCGGCCACGAGGACGTCGAGGCCGCCGTCGCGGAGGTCCCCGGGCTCGGCGGGCGGGCGTTCATGGGGCCGATGCAGCTGCCGGGGGGCACGATCGCCGTCCTCGGGGACCCGCAGGGCGCGGTCTTCGCCGTCTTCACCGGCGAGTACGACGAGGACTGACACTCGGGGGCCGGACCGCTGGCCTCGCCGCGCCGTCGGGCGTAGGCTCGCGGCACCGGTCATCGAAGCCTGCCAGGGAGGTCCGCCGTGACAGCTCCGCCCACGGGTGTCTCCGTCGTCGCGCGCTTCCTCGAGGAGGCCGGCATCGCGCACGAGGTGCTCGAGCACGAGCCGACGTACTCGACGATGGACGAGGCCGACGCGCTCCACGCGGACCCGCGCCACACCGCCAAGACGCTCGTCCTGCACGACCAAGGCGGCTGGCGGCTCGCCGTCCTGCCCGCCAACCACCGGCTCGACGTCGACCGCGCGCGGCGGCTGCTCGGCGGCACGCGGCACCTGCGCCTCGCCACGGAGGAGGAGATGGAAGCGGCCTTCGCCGCCTTCGAGGTCGGCGCGCTCCCGCCGGTCGGCCCGATGCTGCCGCTGCCCGAGGTGGTCGACGTCCGCCTGCTCTACCGCGAGCGGATCGTGTGCGCGGGCGGCGACCACCGGCACGCGATCCGCCTGGACCCGCGGGACCTGATCCGGCTGGCGGAGCCGCGCGTGGGCGACGTCTGCGAGCCGGACAAGCTGCCGCACCGCAAGGGCTTCGCCGACCTGCCGCGCGTGTAGGGGCGGCGCGCAGACCCGCGGCCGAGCGTCTCATAGGCGACCGCCACTGCGTCGCCTCGCACACGTCGACAGAGATCACTGCGGCGGGTGCCGTCCGCCGCGCGTGGTTGTCACCCTCACCCAGCTGCGCAGCTTCCTCGCCGTCGCGCGCGCACCGGCTCGGTGACCGATGCGGCGGAGGCGCTCACGGTCACCCAGCCGACGGTGTCGGCGGCCGTGTCCGCGCTCTCGCGCGAGCCCGGCGTCGAGCTCACCGAGCGCGTCGGCCGCGGCGTGCGCCCGAGTCCGGCGGGGCGCGCCTTCGCGGCCTGCGCCGACGACGTCGTCGGGTTGCTCGAGCAAGGCGCCCGCGTGGCGCGCCGAAGCCGCCGGCAGCGCGCGCGGGCTCTCGGCGTACTCGTATAGACATTCATCTGTCGAGACGAGTGCCCGCTCCGTGGCTGGAGCCGAGCGTCCGGCGAGCGTAGGGTTAGGCTCTGTCCGGGCGATCGGAGGAGTCGCGGCGGTGAGCGGAGTACGCAACGAGGACGAGGGGCGCGGCGCCGCCACGGGCGCGGGCCCGGAGGTGCCGCTGGACCATCCGTTCCCCGACCGCCACGCCGCCGGCGTCGAGCTCGCCGCGAGGCTCGAGCGACTGCGCCACGAAGCGCCGATCGTCCTGGCGCTCGAACCGGGCGGCGTGCCGGTCGGCAAGGCGGTCGCCGAGGCGCTCGCGGCGCCGTTCTCCATCATCACCGTGGCA
>DATMVH010000253.1:0-4148 GCA_035563395.1 Solirubrobacteraceae bacterium | reverse complement strand
CGCTCGGCCTCCTGCGCGCGGCGCTCCGCGGCGTCGCGGCGCAGCCCGGGCACCAGCGCGAGGCCGACCGCGATCGCGGCGAGCAGCGCGAGCGCGACGGCGGCGATCGCGCGCCGGCCGGGCCGCCGCCTTGGCCGGCTCGCGTAGTCCGCGCCGCAGGCGGGGCAGAAGCGCCCGGCCCGCGTGGACGTCGCGCCGCACGACGGGCACCGCTGCTCGCGCGGCGCCAGGGCCGCCGCCACCTCGGAGCGGGCCGCCGCGCGGGCGGCGCCCCAGGCGTCGTCCTGGTCCGTGGGCGGCTCGACCGGCACCGTGCGCCGAACGCTACCGACCGCGCGCGGCCGGCCCGCCGTGGCTCGTCGCCGCTCGGCCCGCCGGCCGCTTCAGTCGATCGGGCGCCAGCCGTCGGGGAGGTCGTCGTCCAGCCAGGAGTCGTCCACGTCGTGCGCGAGCAGGCGGCGCGCCGGGAACTGCTCGTCGTCCGGCGGCTCGGGCGCGACGAGGTCGACAGCCTCCGGATCGGGATCGAAGGGCGTCATGGACGCGCACCGTACCGGCCCGCCCGGGCGCGTGCGCCGGTTCCCGCCGCGCGGCGCGGAAGACGGGCGGCCGGCCGCGTCAGCGCGCCAGCGCGTCGCGCAGCGCCTCGTCGAGCCGCGGATGCCGGAACGGGAAGCCGAGCGCCCGCGCCCGCTCGGGCACGGCCCGCTGCCCGTGCACGACGATGTCCGCCATCTCGCCGTACAACACGCGGACGGCGAACGCCGGCACCGGCGCGATCGCCGGCCGCCGGAGCGCCCGTCCCAGCGCGCGCGAGAACTCCTTGTTGCGCACCGGCTCGGGCGCCGTCCCGTTGAACGGGCCCGTCCACGCCGGGTCGTCCAGCGCTTGCAGGTACATGCCGGCGAGGTCGTCGAGGTGGATCCACGGCATCCACTGCTCGCCGCCCGCCACCGGCCCGCCGACGCCCAGCCGGAAGAACGGCAGCATCCTCTTCAGCGCCCCGCCGTGCCTGTCGAGCACGATGCCCGTGCGCACGCGCACGACGCGCACGCCGAGCTCCTCGGCGGCCGCCGCCTCGCGCTCCCACACCGCGCAGACCTGCGCGAGGAAGTCGCCGGCCGCCGGAGCTCCCTCGTCGAGCTCCTCGTCGCCGTGCGGGCCGTACCAGCCGACGCCGGAGGCGGACACGAGCACCGCGGGCCGCGGGTCGGCGGCGCGCAGGCCCGCGACGAGGTTGCGCGTGCCGAGCTCGCGCGACGTGCGGATGCGGCGCTTCGCGGCCTCCGTCCAGCGCTGCGCCACGTCCTCGCCGGCGAGGTGCACGACGCCGTCGCGCCCCGCGAGCGCGGCGGCCGGCGCGGGCTCCTGCTCCGGGCGCCAGCCGACGGCCTCGACGCCGAGCGCCTCCCGGGCACGGCCCGGATCGCGCGAGAGCACGCACACGTCGTCGCCGCGCTCCCGCAGCGCCGTCACCAGCCGCGCGCCGATCCGGCCGGTCGCCCCGGTCACCGCCAGCCGCATGCGGGCACCTCCACGGTCGTCACCATGATCCCGGTACGGCCGACCGTCTACACGCGGATCGCGCGGAACTCGGTCGTGTCGCCCTGCGCGTAGCCGAACTCCGCACCGCCGCTCCCCGCCGCGCCGGTCGAGCGCGCCTCGTTGGCGACCGCCTCCGCGACGGCCGGCGCCACGTCGCGGTTGAACGGCGACGGGATCACGTAGGACTCGCTCAGCTCGTCGTCGCCCACGATCGCCGCGATGCTGCGCGCCGCCGCCATCTTCATCGACTCGGTGATCTGGCGCGCGCGCACGTCGAGCGCCCCCCGGAAGATGCCGGGAAAGCAGAGGACGTTGTTGATCTGGTTCGGGTAGTCGGAGCGACCCGTCGCGATCACCCGCGCGTACGGCGCCGCGTCCTCCGGCGCGACCTCCGGCGTAGGGTTCGCCATGGCGAAGACCATGGCGTCCGGCGCCATGCGCCCGAGCGCCTCCGGCGCCAGCACCCGCGCCCCGGACAGGCCGACGAAGAGGTCCATGCCCTCGATGACCTCCGCGGGCGGGCCCGAGCGGCGCTCGGCGTTGGTCTCGTCGGCGAGCCAGCGCTTCTCGCGCGTCAGGGTCTCGTAGTCCGCGCGCTCGGGGTGCAGCGCCCCGCGCGAGTCGCAGCCGACGATGTCGCGCACGCCCGCCTCGCGCAGGATCTTCGCCACCGCGACCCCGGCCGCGCCGACGCCGACGATCAGCGCGCGGACGTCGCGGACGTCGCGGCCCGTGAGGCGGCAGGCGTTCAGGAGCGCCGCGAGGGCGACCACCGCGGTCCCGTGCTGGTCGTCGTGGAAGACCGGGATGTCGAGCGAGGCCTTGAGGCGGCCCTCCACCTCGAAGCAGCGGGGCGCGGCGATGTCCTCGAGGTTGATCCCGCCGAAGCCGGGCGCGATGGCCTCGACCGCGGCCACGATCGCGTCGGGATCCTTCGTGTCGAGGCAGATCGGGAACGCGTCCACGCCGGCGAACTCCTTGAAGAGCATCGCCTTGCCCTCCATCACCGGCATGGCGGCCGCGGGACCGATGTCGCCGAGGCCGAGGACCGCGCTGCCGTCGCTCACGACCGCGACGGTGTTGCGCTTGATCGTGTACTGGAAGGCGCGGTCGGGGTCCGCGGCGATCGCCTCGCAGACCCGCGCCACGCCCGGCGTGTAGGCCATGCTGAGGTCGTCGCGGGTGCGCAGCGGGTGCTTCGAGCGCACCTCGAGCTTGCCGCCGACGTGCATCCCGAGCGTCCGGTCGGTCCAGTCGACGACCTCGGCGCCGCCGACGCGCCGCACCGCCTCCACGATCCCGCGCAGGTGCTCCTCGTCGCGCGCGTCGACCGTGATGTCGCGCAGCGTGCGGCCCTGCTGCACGTCGACGAGGTCGATGTCGCCGATCGTCCCGCCGGCCTCGCCGATCGCCGTCGCGACGCGCCCCAGCATGCCGGGCCGGTGGTCGATGCGGACGCGCAGCGTCAGGGAGAACTGGGCCGACGTCGGAGGAGGCACTGCGCGCGACCCTACACCGTCCCGAGGCCCCTAGAGTGTCGCCCGCGATGGCCGACGCCCCCCGCGAGCTCTTCCTGATCGACGGCAACTCGCTCGCCTACCGGGCGTTCTTCGCGCTGCCCGAATCCATCGCCACGTCGGACGGCCGGCCGACCAACGCGATCTTCGGCTTCGCCTCGATGCTGGTGAAGATCCTCACCGACCACGGCGACGTGCCGACGGTCGTGGTGTGGGACGCGGGCCTCTCCGGCCGCAAGGAGATCTCCGGGGAGTACAAGGCGCAGCGCTCGTCGCGGCCCGACCTGCTGAAGCAGCAGTGGCCGGCGCTGCAGCCGCTCGTCGAGGCCTTCGGCTACCCCAACGTCTCCGTCGAGGGCTACGAGGCCGACGACGTCATCGCCGCCCTCACGGAGCACGCGCGCGGCAAGGGCATCCCGGTGATGGTGGTCACGGGCGACCGCGACGCCTACCAGCTGGTGGGCGACGGCGTGCGGATCATGACGACCTCGCGCGGCATCACGGACACGAAGGTCTACGACCGCGAGGGCGTGATCGACCGCTACGGCATCCCGCCGGAGCTGATCCCCGACTTCATCGGCCTCAAGGGCGACACGTCCGACAACATCCCCGGCGTTCCCGGCATCGGGGACAAGACGGCGGCGGAGCTCCTGCAGCGCTTCGGCTCGCTGGAGGAGGTGCTCGCCAACGTCGACCAGATCTCGGGCGCCAAGCGCAAGCAGAACCTCACGGAGCACGCCGAGGACGCGCGCGTCTCCAAGCGGCTCGCGACCATCGTCCGCGACGTCCCGGTCGAGCTGGACCTCGAAGGCGAGATCACCCGCGAGCGCGACCGCTCGCGCCTGCGCGAGATCTTCCGGGAGTGGGAGCTGCGCGAGCCGCTGCGCCGCCTGGAGGAGGCGCTCGAGGCGGCGGACGCCGCCGCGATCCCGCGCCCGGAGACGCTGACCGCGCGGACCGTCGCCGTGCGCACGGGCGGCGCCGGCGACGTGCAGAAGCTGTCGGGGGCGGAGCTCGCGCTCGTCGCGCAGGCGCCGGAGGCCCCCGAGGGCGAGCTGCTGCCGCGCGCGGAGGGCTGGCGCTTCG